>NZ_JBJPHU010000081.1:0-32147 GCF_052939515.1 Phormidesmis sp. 146-33 | reverse complement strand
AAATGACCTCAAACCCAGGAGTAGTCTCGCTTGTAAATTCTCGGAAAGGTCTAATTGTTGTTAGGGTCATGATAGGAGCGGTTCTATGCATCCACTATTAATGAGTTCGCTTAGTTGGGTTGAGTATCGAGAACGGATTCAGACTAAAGTCCCGGTGTTTATTCCCTGTGGCGCACTCGAACAGCACGGCCCTCATTTGCCTTTGGGAACGGATGCTTTGTTGAGTACAGCGATCGCTCAAAGTGTAGCCGAACTTGTGAATGGGATTGTTGCTCCGACCTTTAGCTATGGCTACAAGTTTCAACCCAAATCAGGCGGCGGACAGCACTTTCCTGGCACAACTAGCTTAGATGGGAATACCTTGAGTCAGATGATTCGAGATGTGATTCGAGAGTTGGTGCGGCAGGGAGCAACTAGCCTGGTTGTCATCAATGGACACTATGAGAATCAATGGTTTTTGACAGAAGGAATTGACCTGGCGCTTCGAGATGTGGGCACTGCGCCGAATCTGAAAGTCATGCGACTAGAATATTGGGACTTTTTGACCGAATTAACTCTCAGCCAAGTCTTTCCAGATGGCTTTCCTGGCTATGCACTCGAACATGCGGCCGTGATAGAAACCTCGCTCATGTTGCACTATCATCCCAAGTTAGTTCGGTTGCACTTGATTCCAGACGACAAGCCCGCTGACTTTCCACCCTATGATCTGTATCCACCAAAATTAGACTGGGTGTCGCCTTCGGGGGTATTGTCTTCCGCTAAGACTGCCAGCATCGAGAAAGGAACTCTCATGTCAGCCCAGATTGCTCAACAGATTGCAGCGGCGATCGCTCAAGAATTCCCACACTATCAACATACTGCCGAAGATACTGAACGACAAAGGTCGTCGATCGCTGTTGTACCAGGTGAATGAGGGCGCGATCGTGCTCACTCCATTTTCTAGGCTGCCCAAATACACAGGGTTCTAGAATGCCATAAAGCTCACCCTTGTCGTAAAGAGGTGCATGAATTAAGGCACGATGCCCAAAAGCTTCTCGCTCGTAAACCACATTCACCACGTCGGAACCTGCTGTTTCGATATCGTCTACAAACACCGCTTCTGGAGTACGAAACGCCATCCCCATTAAAGGATCTTCTACAGCCTCTGCTTCAATAAATGTTGAGCCTGTCAGGTCGGCAAACGGTGAATGACGGCTGTAACAGTGAGTAACCGTTCCTTGGCTAGTTGCGGGATTGCGAAGATAAAGGAAACAGCGATCGCACTCTAATGCTTCACACAATGCTGGCATCAATGCAGTAAAGACTGCGTTAGGATCAGATCCAACCGTAAAAATAGTGTCTAAATCAATCATGAGAGGTGATGAGAATGGAAAACACTCAATTAGCTTGTGAACAATGGTTTTCGACTGAAAAGATCAATGATGGACTGTATCTGATTAGCGAACCGCACTACTACTGGTGGAATCGCGCTAATCTGTGGCTGATCAAAGGACGCGATCGAGATTTGCTGATTGACACCGGATTGGGCGTTTCTAGCTTACGCCAACATATTGCCTCCTTAATGGACAAACCGCTATTAGCGATCGCCTCTCACATTCACTTTGATCACGCTGGCGGAATGCACGAATTTGACCATCGAGCTATTCACGCTGCCGAAGCTGACGCACTCCGAACGGGTGACGATCACGAAGCGCTATGCAGCCCCGAACATGGATTTGTTTTGCAAGAACATTTCGATTTGCTGCCCCATCCTCAATTCACTGTAGAACAATACACGCTGCAAGCGACCGAACCGACTCAAATCCTACAGGAAGGCGACGTATTAGATCTGGGCGATCGAGCCTTTGAAGTACTGCATTTACCAGGGCATTCTCCGGGGTGTATTGGATTGTATGATCCGCAGCGTGATGAATTGTTCTCTGGCGATGTCATTTATGATGGCGATTTGTTAGATGAGCTTCATTGCAGTCATATTCCCACTTACATCACCAGCTATGAACGTTTACAAGCGCTTCCCATTCAAACCGTTTATCCAGGGCATTATCAGATCTTTGGTCAAGAGCGGTATCAGCAAATCATTGTCGAGTATCTAGAAGCCAGACGCAAGCCGGGTTGTCCGTCTGATCACCTCTCACAAAATTGTTTTTCCGCCATCCACGAGTAGCGTTGAGCCATGTAGCAATCGAGGCGCATCACTGGCCAAAAATAAAGCCACTTGAGCGATTTCGTCCGGCTGTCCTAGACGAGCGATCGGCATTCCTGCAATGCTGTCTTCTCTGGCTTTAGTTGGGTCAGCGTCTAGTTCAAATTCCTGATCCAACATTTGAGTGTCGATCGGGCCCGGACACAGTGCATTAATGCGAATATTATCGCGAGCATATTCCAGCGCCAAAGCACGAGTAAAAGACAACACGGCTCCCTTACTGGCGCAATAAGCAGAATACAAAGGTTGAGCGACTACAGCCAACTCAGAAGCCGTATTGATGATCACGCCTGCTTTTTGCTGCTGCATA
This sequence comes from Phormidesmis sp. 146-33, assembly GCF_052939515.1. Taxonomy (NCBI): domain Bacteria; kingdom Bacillati; phylum Cyanobacteriota; class Cyanophyceae; order Leptolyngbyales; family Leptolyngbyaceae; genus Phormidesmis; species Phormidesmis sp. 146-33. The sequence goes on along the minus strand of NZ_JBJPHU010000081.1, from coordinate 29,634 downwards.
ATGGGGATCACCTGCTGACAAAGATAAAAAGTAGCCAAAAAGTTAACCGCCAAAATCTTTTCTAGCGTTGCTTGACTGACGGTTAAAAACGGCTCAACAAAAGAGATTCCAGCATTGTTGTAAAGAACATCGACTCGCCCATAGGTTTGATGGCAGGCGGCGATCGTCTCTACGGCTCCCTGCTGCTCAGACAAATCGGCGGCAAAAAACTCAAACTTGAGAGAACTGAGTTCTTGAGCAAGCGATCGTCCTGCTTCAATATCAACATCGACTCCAAACACCGTCGCGCCTGCTTGTGCAAAAATTTGGGCAGCCGATCGTCCAATTCCAGACCCGACTCCTGTAATCACAACAACTTTTCGATCGAGTTTCATATAAAAATGATTGTATTGTTCAGCATTCAAGATTGTGTTGCTGCACAGAGTCATCCGAGGTGATTGACTGACAAAAGTTCTAAAACCCTAATCTATTAGCAGTCACCGCCCAAAAAGTTTTGTCATCATTTGAGAGTGAAAATTTGATCTCCACTCTCAAACAATCTCAATTCTAGAGCGACTTTACAAGCGAATCATCATAGAGTGCTTTGACATCCAGCGGTTGCGACACCACCTTAAAATCGTAAGCAGCTTTAGCAACCAATTCAAAACTCTTGATCGCATTGTTAGGATGATCAGGATTGAACCCGATCGTCTTATTATCCTCAATGTCAAACAGCGTGATTCCTGTGAGTTGTTCGCGCAGTTCTTCGGGTTTGATTCCCAGCTTTTCGGCGGCGGCATTGATCGCATCCGCATCGCCCGCCTTCAGCAATTTGATTCCTTGATCGGCCGCTTTGAGAACTGAGAGCAATTCGGTTCTACGATTAGCAATCAAATTGGGACGGGTCACCAAAACATCCGCAATCAAATTCGTGCCTTTAGAGCTAAAAATTACTTCTCCACCGCCTTCTTTGGCTGCTTTAGTCAGAAACGGCTCATAAGTCACCGCCGCATCCACTCGTTTGGCGCTAAAAGCTGTCGCCGCATCGGCAGCAGGCATGTCTCTAATCGTAAAATCCTTTTCAGTCACCCCGCCTTTGTCGAGATACGCCCGCAGCAGCACTTTCTGAAACAACACATCTTCACGAGCCAGCGTTTTACCCTTTAAGTCAGCAGGTGTTTTGATGCCGCGTCCGAGAATGCCATCCGCCCCGTTGGAGTAATCACAGAGAAAAATAATTTTGAGGTTGGGATCTTTGCCAGCCATTTGAATCACATCCCCCGCTGTCAGCCACGCCAGATCAACCTTACCCGACAGAAACGCCGTAATTTGCTCTGTGTTGGATTGAAACAAAATGTCCTGAATTTTGAGGCCAGCTTGCTCATAAAAGCCTTTTTTCACCGCAACGTGATGCCCCGAATAGCCAGACCAGGGGTTAGTGGCGATCGTCAGCGTTTGGGGTTGAGCAGGATTGTTAGCTGCGTTGTTACTGGCAGATTGAGGAGAACACGCAACCGTCCACAATAGAGCGACCAATGCAAAGGCGATCAGTTTGATTGAGCGAAAATTAAACATTCGAGAATTCCTCGGAGAGCATAAAGTAAATCACAAAAGATACAGTTTTAGGGCGTTGCTGATTGAAGGGATGAATCTGTGAGAAGTGTCCATCTTTTCGCCCCCTAAATCCCCCAAAATTGGGGGACTTTGAACCTTGGGGTTCCCGCCGCTTTGGGGCAATTCATCCCCTGATTCAGCAACGCCACATCCTGCTTTCAATGCAAGTTTAATCGAATCCTCCGCCAAGATTTTTCATCGATCGCCCCCAATTTATCCACCCAAACATTCGTTTCTTTAACCGCCGTCACACGGTTAGCATTCTGTTAGTTGGGATGGTTTACTCGTCGCGAAGGGAATGCAAAATCTGACGTTTTACTTCCACAAATTCAGGCGACAGCTTCATATCTAAGTCGCGGTGTCCGGGCAAATTAACGGGCACTTCTAGCTTCATTCGTCCCGGACGCGCACTCATCACATAGACGCGCTGAGATAGAAAAATTGCTTCTTCGACATCGTGGGTAATCATCAAAACGGTGACGTGGGTTTGTTCCCAGAGTTCAAGTAAAAATTGCTGCATCTGCTCTTTGGTTTGAGCATCTAGCGCCCCAAACGGCTCATCCATTAGCAACACGGCTGGCTCATTGGCTAATGCACGGGCGATCGCCACTCGCTGCTTCATACCACCCGACAATTGTTTGGGATAAGACTTGGAAAACTGGGTCAGCCCCACCACGTCTAGATAATATTCGATTCGCTCTCGCTGCTCGGTTTTGGGCATTTTACGAAGCTGCAACCCAAAAGCAATGTTTTGAGAAACGGTCAGCCACGGATAAAGCGTGTAGTTTTGAAAGACCATCCCGCGATCGGAGCCTGGGCCCGTCACTTCTCGCCCGTCCACCAGCACATGACCCGAAGAAGGACTGGCCAGCCCCGCCACAATGTTGAGCAATGTCGATTTGCCACACCCAGATGCCCCAACCAGACAGACAAACTCTCGCGCAAAAAGCTGAAAGTTAATATTCTCCAAAACCGTCAAAGCGCCGCTCTGAATCGCAAACGACTTGGACAAGTCACGAACCTCAAGCTTGGCAGGCATTGAAGTCAGGTCGGTGGCAGTCCGCTCACGCTGTAAGTCTTGCGATCGAGTATCGAGCATAGTGGAGCTTCCAGGAGTGGGCAACAACGTCGAGTCTCTACTAGCTAACTAGATTGTGTGGTCTCAGAGTGTCAGTTTAGATACATAACCAATTACTCTGTTTAATAAAAACAAATAAATCCTTCCGGCAGGTGAGCGGCTGAAAACTTACGCGGGGACGTTAGAAATACTTGATTTTGTGATTTTACTCAGGTGCAAAAAGCCGATCGAGTAGCTTTGAATACAAAAAAGCCTGAATGTCTCCCTAGACTAAAAGAGATGTCAGTGAATGTTGACGAAGGTTGACATTGCCGATCAGTGATAGAGCCAACGTTCTACCGCAAATCGTTGTATCACCTGTAAAGGACTATTTCTGTGGCTAATGCGAGTTTAGATTCATCTCCTGCACCCGATCGTCAATATCACTATCTCAAGCCTTCGGTCTTCTGGAGCATTCGGCAGGGCTTTTCGCGGCGATTGGCTGTGTTGATTGTCGCAGTTTCGATGGCGGTGCCGCTGTTATTGTGGTCGATCGTCAGCTATGCCAAGCTAGTTCCCCCGATGTTTTTGCCGACTCCGACGGCAGTGGTGCAAGCGGGAATTGAGATGTTTGCAAACAATGACCTGATGGCGGATGTGCTGGTCAGTTGTGGTCGAGTGTTGGCGGGCTTTTTGACAGCAGCGATCGTTGGGGTGCCGATGGGCATTGCGATGGGGACGTTCTACAGCATGAACAGTTTGTTTGCGCCGTTTGTGGGAACTGTGCGCTATATGCCCGTGACCGCCTTTGTGCCGTTGATTGTAATCTGGCTGGGGTTGGGTGAAGAATCAAAAATCTTGATCATTACATTAGGAGTTGTGTTGTACAACGCGATCATGGTTGCGGATGCGGTGAAGTTTATTCCCAGTGAGATGATCAATGTTGCCTATACGCTGGGTGCAACTCGACGCGATGTTTTGTTTAAGGTGATTGTTCCCGCGACTTTTCCGAGCGTGTTAGATACCTTGCGAGTGAATATTTCTGGCGCATGGAACTACCTCGTCATTGCCGAACTGGTCGCCGCTCAAACGGGCTTAGGATTTAGAATCATCCAGGCACAGCGGTTTCTGCAAACTGAGAAAGTTTTGTTCTGCATTCTACTGATCGGACTGATCGGACTGGCGATCGACTACGGCTTAAAATGGATTTCAACAATGCTCACGCCTTGGGCTGATCAAACTCGACATTGATCCAGTCAGAACATTGTTTCAACCTTGCTTTGACGTAGCTCTCTGAATAAATACAACTTCAAAAGAGCGACCTAAGAAAGAATCGTGGTCTGTCGATCGCGACCTTCCATTTTTGATTGATCTGGCCCGACTGGCGGTGCGTTCTGGTGCCCGGAGTACCCTGGCAACATTGTGGTCTGTAAGCAATGACTCGTCCGCAGATTTGATGGCTGAGTTTTATCGCGTTTTGACTCAGCAACATTTAAGACTCAGCAACATTTAAGTAGAGCAGAGATTAAGTAGAGCAGAGATTCTCCGACAAGCTCAACTCATACTCCTGAAAAACCCACAGTACGCCCATCCTTTCTATTGGGCCCCGTTTATCCTGGTTGGCAACTGGCTTTAAGTTGACGTGTTGCCTATTAATAATCGTCCTGATCATTGAACGTGAAGTCGATGGAGTTTTCTCGCTTCGTTGTTCAGCACTTCTGCCCCCCAATCTACCAATTTTGGGAGACTTTGAGACAATATTTCTCGTTCAAAGTCCCTCACTTGTGGGGGATTTAGGGGGCGAGAGTATTCAGCTTCGACGGACAGATTCATATTCTGATTCAGCAACGCCCGAATTTCTTCTGATCCATCTTTTGTTCTTCTCTTTTGGCTTCTAACTCTGATTCCCCACGGCCGCTATCATAAATAAGCCCCTGCTTTCTCCTTGTCATGTACACCGCTCCCAACCCAGCTTCTAATTCGCATCAGTCAACCCTGCATCGACCTGAACTGCTCGCCCCTGCTGGACATTGGGACTGTGCCAAGGCGGCCGTCGAGAATGGAGCCGACGCGATTTATTTTGGGCTAGAGCGATTTAACGCCCGCATGAGAGCCGAAAACTTTAGTGAGGCGGATTTGCCCGATTTGATGGAATTTTTGCACATTCGCGGGGTCAAGGGCTATGTGACGCTGAATACGCTGATTTTTCCTCAAGAATTGGTCGAGGCAGCGCAGTATCTTCGCACCATTATTGCGGCTGGGGTCGATGCGGCGATCGTGCAGGATGTGGGCATTTGTCGGCTGATTCGGCACCTTTCGCCCGATTTTCCGATTCACGCTTCGACGCAGATGACGATTACCAGTGCCGCAGGGGTTGAGTTTGCGGAGTCGATCGGCGCTCAATTGGTGGTGTTGGCGCGAGAATGTTCGCTGAAAGAGATTCACAAAATCCAGCATCAGATCACTCAACAAAAATCCCTGCCGCTCGAAGTGTTTGTACATGGGGCGCTCTGTGTGGCGTATTCAGGGCAATGTTTGACCAGTGAATCGCTGGGTGGACGCTCTGCCAATCGAGGGGAATGCGCTCAGGCTTGCCGAATGCCTTATGAGTTGCTTTCAGATGGCAGAGTTGTCGAGTTGGGCGATCGCAAGTATCTTCTCAGTCCCCAGGATCTCGCTGGCTTAGACGTATTACCAGAACTTGTCAAGACCGGAGTCACTAGCCTCAAAATCGAAGGTCGCCTCAAGTCTCCAGAATATGTCGCCAACGTCACCCGCGTCTATCGTCAGGCTCTCGATCGCGTTATGCAATCCGCACAACCCGAAGCGAATTCAACACCCCTCACCCCTCACTCCTCGCACCCCACACCCGATCGCTACAACTTAGAAATGGCCTTCTCTCGTGGCCTCTCCACAGGTTGGTTTGAAGGCATCAACAATCAAGAATTAGTCCATGCAAGATTTGGCAAAAAGCGCGGCGTGTATTTGGGCGAAGTCACTCAGATTCGGGGGGAGCAGGTCACGATCCAATTAGAAGCGCCCGTTAAGCCAGGAGACGGCATCGTGTTTGACAGTGGGCACCCCGAAGCTGCCGAACAAGGCGGACGAGTTTACACCGTTGATTTATACGATCGAGAAGCCGTTCTCTCATTTGGACGATCGGCGTTAAATCTGCGAAAAATCCACCTCGGCGATCGCGTCTGGAAAACTAGTGACCCAGAACTCGATCGACAGGTCAGACAAAGTTTCACGGGCGAACATCCCCAATTTCAGCGTCCGATTTCCTTAGAAGTTCATGGCGCAGTGGGGCAAAAATTGATTGCGATCGCGCGTGATTTGTCCGGCAATCTTGTCCAGGTTGAGTCCGAGATGGCGTTAGTCGAAGCGCACAGCAAACCGTTGACGAGCGATCGCTTACAAGAACAGCTAGGACGATTAGGAAACACGCCCTTTTTGTTAGAAACGCTCACCAATTCTGTGCAGGGTTCCGTGATGCTACCCGTCAGCGAACTCAACCGTCTGCGGCGAGAAATCGTTACTCAGCTAGAAACACTCCGCGCCCAACCCAAACGCTGGCAACTTCACCCCACCGCTACGCTCAAAACGCTGCTGCCTGTCGTCTCTCATAGGCCCATTTCTACCCCAGCTAATCTAATCGTTCTGGTTCGCAATTTAGACCAACTTCAGGCAGCCATCTCAGCTAACATTCAGACCCTCTACTGCGAATTTGAAGACCCTCGCAACTACTGCCAAGCCGTCCAGTTAGTTCGTCACGCCTCACACACGCCTCATGCCTCACAGATCTTCGTCGCCCCTCCTCGCATTACCAAACCGGGCGAAACCTGGATTTTGCAGCAGGTTCGGGCGAGTGAGGCAGACGGATATTTAGTCAGAAATTACGATCATCTAAAGTTTTTTGAACAGGATAACTGTATCGGAGATTTCTCATTAAATGTGGCAAATCCACTCACCGCAGATCACTTTATCCAACGCGGACTACAACGCTTGACGGCATCTTACGATCTCAACATTGCTCAACTTCAAGCATTGCTAAAAAGCTGTCCGCCGGAATGGTTTGAGGTCACGCTACACCAACACATGCCGATGTTTCATATGGAACACTGCGTCTTCTGTGCCTTTCTGTCAGAAGGAACGGATTATACAAACTGTGGGCGACCCTGCGAAGAACACGAAGTCAAACTACGCGATCGCATCGGCACAGAACATATTCTCAAAGCCGACTCAGGCTGCCGAAACACCGTTTTTAATGGGAAGGCCCAAACTGGAGCCGAATATTTTCAACACTTGCGAGAATGGGGCGTTCAACACTTCCGCATCGAGTTTGTGAACGAAACGCCCAGCCAAGTGATCGAGACCATCGATCACTACCGTCAACTCCTCGAAGGCAAAATCAACGGCTCTCAACTCTGGCGCGACCTAAACCTACACAACCAACTAGGCGTAACACGAGGCACCTTCTAGCAAAATCCTCCTCCCTCCTCCCTCCTCCCTCCTCATCCCCCCTCCTCATCCCCCCTCCCCCTCACTCCTCACCCCCAAGATGCGATAGGCTTGAGATAGAGACTGTTTCCCCTTGATCCTGCCATGACGCAACCTACTGATTTTCTCAGTCACCTCAACCCTTCACAGCGCCAAGCGGTCGAACATCACTGTGGGCCGCTTTTGGTGATTGCAGGGGCGGGATCTGGCAAAACGCGCGCGTTGACCTATCGGATTGCCAATCTCGTCCTGACTCATAAGGTTGACCCAGAGAATATTTTGGCCGTCACCTTTACCAACAAAGCCGCCAAAGAAATGAAGGAGCGGATCGAGAAACTGTTTGCCGATCGCCAGGCCCACGCCGATTTTGGTAAGCCCCTCGAAGCCCTTCCCGCTCATCAACAAACCAGTCTGCGATCAAAGGTGTATAAAAACATCATCAAAGACTTGTGGATTGGGACGTTTCACGCGCTTTGTTCACGAATTTTGCGCTTTGATATTGAGAAATTTCAGGACGAGAAAGGACGCAAATGGACAAAGAGCTTTTCGATTTTTGATGAATCAGATGCTCAAAGTCTGGTCAAAGATATCATCATCAATCAATTGAATTTGGATGACAAAAAGTTTGATCCGCGATCGGTAAGATTTGCGATTAGCAACGCTAAAAACAAAGGTTGGTCACCGCAAGATCTAGAGCAAGAACAACCCAACTTTAAGGGACGGGTGATTGCGAATGTCTACAGCATGTATCAAGACAAGTTAGCCGAAAATAATGCATTAGACTTTGACGATTTAATCCTGATTCCGGTGAAATTGCTTCGCCAAAACGAACAGATTCGCGCATACTGGCACAAACGCTTTCGACACATTCTCGTCGATGAATATCAGGATACTAATCAGACTCAGTATGATTTGGTTCAGCTATTAGCTACGAATGGAGAAGCCGCCCGATCGTTTGAAGACTGGAACTATCGATCGATCTTCGTAGTCGGGGATGCAGACCAGTCGATCTACTCGTTTAGAATGGCTGACTTCAAGATTCTCATGGGGTTTCAGCAAGATTTTGGCGATAGCTTGCCCGACGACGATACGCGCACGATGGTCAAGCTAGAGGAAAACTATCGATCCACCGAGAACATTCTGCAACTGGCCAATCACCTGATCGAAAACAACACCGAACGCATCGACAAAGTATTAAAACCAACCCGTGGAGAAGGCGAATCTGTCTATTGTCACCGTTCTGACGACGAGGTTGCCGAAGCTGAATTTGTGGTACAGCAGATTCAAAAATTAGAGCGTCAAAACCCCGAATTGCACTGGGGCAAATTTGCCATTCTCTATCGCACCAACGCCCAATCTCGCGCCCTTGAGGAATCACTGGTACGATCGCGCGTTCCCTACAAAGTCGTCGGCGGTCTGCGATTCTACGATCGCAAAGAAATTAAAGATGTGTTGGGCTATTTGAGAGCGATCGTCAATCCTTCTGACACCATGAGCTTACTGCGGGTGATCAATACGCCAAGACGAGGAGTGGGTAAAGCGTCGATCGATGCTCTGCAAAAAGCCTCTATAGAATTAGCGATTCCGCTCTGGGAAATTCTCATTGATGAAACGTCGGTCAAAACCCTGGCAGGGCGCGCTTCTAAAGGGGTCATCAGCTTTGCTCAAACTATTCAAAAATATCAAGAGCAGCTAGAAACTGCCTCCGCGTCTGAAATTGTCCAGGGCATTCTCGAAGATTCTGGCTATGTGCAGGACTTAAAATCTCAGGGCACCGACGAAGCCGAAGAACGCTTTCAAAACGTCCAGGAGCTTTACAATGCCGTTCTGCAATTTGAAGAAGAAAACGAAGACAACAATTCTCTGACGGCTTTTCTGCAAAACGCCGCCCTGCAATCCGATCTAGACGACAAACAAGACGAATCGACCAAAGTGTCTCTGATGACGCTGCACTCGTCTAAGGGATTAGAATTTCCCGTTGTGTTTTTGGTGGGCTTAGAGCAAGGGTTGTTTCCGAGCTTTCGATCGCTCGACGACCCTTCTGCCCTCGAAGAAGAACGTCGCCTCTGTTATGTGGGCATCACTCGCGCCCAAGAGCGCCTCTTCATCACCTACGCCCGCGAACGTCGTTTGTATGGAAATCGCGAAATTGCCAGCCCGTCTGTCTTTTTGTCAGAATTGCCCAAAGATCTGATGGAAACCAATGTCGGAGCGGGACTGCCAACTCGCTGGACAAAGCCGATCGCGCAAAAAGAGCCAGAATCTAACTTTGCGGGCACCGTTTCAACCAATTGGAAGGTAGGCGATCGACTAATCCACCGCATGTTTGGCGCAGGTGAAATCACACATGTCTTCTCCTCTGGCAAAAAAGTCACGCTGGCGATCCGCTTTCCCGACGGCGGACAAAAGATCATCGATCCCCGACTCACCCCCCTTCAGCGCGTCGAATAAGCCAGAAGCGCCTCTTGAATCTCCTTTAGACAAAGAACTTTTGATCAGAATTGTCCAAAAGTCCCCCAGAATTGGGGGTTGTGGGGCAGAAGCGCTAAACAACGCAGCGAAGAAACTGCACCAAATCGACTTGTCTAAAACTCAAACTTTTGCTTCCAGCGATTTGAGAAACTCAGTGTTAACGCCTGATTCACGAGTCAGCGCAATCTTTCCCGTTCGGGCAATTTCTCGAATCCCAAACTTATTGAGTACCTGCACGATCGCCACCATCTTTCCCGGATCGCCTACCACTTCGAGCGTCAGAGAATCTTCGGACACATCTACCACTCTGGCTCTAAAGATCTGCGCCAACTCAACGATCTCCGATCGATTGTTGCTCCCCGCATTCACCTTAAGCAGCATCAACTCCCGCTCGACACAAGGCACCTCAGTAATATCTTGCACCTTGATCACGTTGATCAGTTTGTAGAGTTGCTTCGTCAGTTGCTCAATGCTGGAATCATCTCCCGGCACGACCATCGTAATGCGCGATACGCCCATCTGTTCTGCGGGGCCGACCGCTAGACTTTCGATGTTAAATCCCCGACGGGCAAACAGCCCTGCAATCCGAGTCAAAACTCCGGCTTCATCCTCAACCAGAACAGAAAGGGTGTGCTTCATTGCCTTGGAAAAAATGCTGTGATGGGTTAAGGCTTGATTGAAGCCAGAATACCTCGACCGGAATCTCTGCCATCCTTCAGCAGAAATTGAGCTTCAAGTAGCCATTGATCTATCCTATCGTGCGGAGGAGCGATCGCAACCAAATCTGACCGCCAACCCCCACAAAAATCTGCTCAAACTTCAAGAAATCTCCGCAGTATGTTTTCAAAAACACTTTGCTTTTTGACAGACTCAGTATTATTCTCTCTATAGATGGATGCGTCTTTACGGGCTACCCGGTCTAATCAATCTCTGTAAGTTGAATTGGAGCAAGCGTTTTTATGGGATGGTTACAAAGACTGTTTGGACAAGAAAAGCCAAAAAATCCTGAGCAAGCCGTGAGTGGGCAACCCGTTCCACAGGCCCCGACGAATGCCCCCGGAGACACCACCGTCGCCGCTGAAACAATTCCCCCTGAGCGAGTCGGACTCAACGGTGAATATGACCAGAGTGGACTTGCCAAGCGAGTGGCTTTAGCCTTTGATCAAGACCCAATGGTGGCAGATGTGGATCACGTTTATGTGGCTCAACTGGGCACAACGGTTGTCTTGAAGGGTCAAGCCCCTAGCCAAGAAATTCTCAATAAGCTGGTTGAGATCGCTAACAATGTCAACGGAGCCAGCGCGGTCGATGCGGCTCAAGTCCAGGTTGGTTAATCTTTGCAAATTTTTGCTGATGGTAGCCTACAAAAATGGGCTACTTTTTTATTGAAGTTTTTTATTGAGTTTCTTACTGAGTTACTTTGTCCTTCGACTCGACTTTTCTACTCGACCCAATGCACTTGCACAAAGTGAGCAGGACGACCCCAATAATCTTGCACGACGCTGATGCTCTGCACCGTCAAATTAAAAGGAATCGCTGTCGTCACATATTGCTGTACAAATCGCCCCAATTCAGGAGTCAACTGTGCGGCAGTTGTGGCAGCCAACCCTAACCCTAAAATCTGCTCGATCGGCCCCCGTGGCAACAGTGCCGAAACGCCCAACGTTAACCCTGCCGTCAGTACCATCCCTACTGAGATATTTGTGCCACAGCGCGGATGGACGGCCAAATCCCATTCGCCCTGAGTAATACGTCTCAAGGCCCGACTCACCGCCCGACTGACATCCGCCGTTTTGACTTGACCATAGAGGTAAAAGCCGCGATCGGTAGACAGTCCTCCGAGCGCATCCCCCTCTGACGTTGATCCACTGCTCAAGATCCAAACCGTGGCGTGCTCTAAGGCATGAACCTGTCGCAGGGTTAAAAGATCCTTCAGCCCTGGAATAAACCCAATTTGATGGATCAGGTCAGCGTCCTGAGTTGGCTGAGGTGTGGGAAGTACAGTAGTCCAAAAGTCGGGAGATGGGTTGATTGTTGTCGTCATCGCAGCACACTCCGTAGTCAGCAGACTGTAGAGGTCAAATTATGATTTAACTCTAGCGTCTGCTTTCTCAAAATGGCTGAGTGTTGCAAATTGTAAGTTAGCGTGGTCTAAATCGGCTGATTAACCAAAGTTGCGAGGAACGACCCCTTGCGGGTAACTCGGAGAGAGCGCTGTGGGTGCGCCAGCCGGACTCGATTTTTCGCCAACCCCTCTGGAAACTTCGATACCGTTTTGCTCCAGAATGACGATCGGATCTGACCCAGCATTCACCTCGATTCGCTTCACCAAGATTTGACCATTAGAGAGGCGCTGTCCGGCGCTAACATAACGGCTGGTGGACTCGTTGGGCGCTTTGACGATCGCTTGGGCAGTTCCACCGACGACGACCACGCCGCTCACTTCGACGGCTCTGGCTAACGTTGGCTCTGGCAGAGGCGGTAAAGCGCTAATGGTCGGAACGCTAGGTCGCAGACCAGGCGCAGAGGGGGTGCTCTGAGGAACGGCTCTGGTCGGAGGATTGGCTGCCGTTCTCCGGTCAGACCCTCCTTGCGGAGAACGAGAAGAATCAGGAAGCTGGGGCTGTCGGGCTGTCTCGGTGCCTGCGTTGCCTCTCTCAGAAGGGCTTATGCCGCCAGACGTTCCGGCAGGAGTTCTCAATGTAATTAAGGGAGGCAGGCTGGCAAAGGGATCGTTCTGAGTTCTTCTAACGTTGATGCCTGCTTGAACTTGGCGGGCCCGCTCTTCTGGGTCAGTAGACTGAAGCAACCCCGGAACTCGACTGTTGGCAATCTGCCCTTTCTTAGCGGCGTTTTTCTCAGCCACCAGAGGTTTTGCAAAGCCTTGAGTAGCGGTTGGGCTTTGGGTGGCCTCTGCGGCGGGAGAAGGACTTGCTTCGGGCGTGCTGGCAGTGTCTTCAGAGCCGCAGCCACCTACCCAGAGCGCCAATATTCCTGCACATGCAATCAGTAAAGGTCTACGCATTTCCTCTCCCCAAAAACTCCATTTCAAGATAGCGTCGCGTCCTCTGTCTAAGTTGAATCTTTTGAGAAGAATCTGTGGAGGCAACCAACTCAGGCGCTTGCAGATTCAGATCATCAAAGCTTTTGAATCAACCTTAAATGAGTGAATTCTGGAAACTTTGAAACTCGTTAAAACTTCTTAAATTTGAGGTTAGCTTTCTAGATGAATTAAGTATGCCCTAAATTTAAAGCGATCGATTAATTTATTTTGCAAGCAAAGCGATCGCAATCCTTGAAGGAAGTCCCAAATTCAGTTAGGCGCTGCGTAAAGTTGATTTCATTTAACTGCTGGATGTCTGAAAAATCACAGACAAATTATTGGCGGGCATGGGTACAACATTGACTAAATGTAACTGTTGAGATTGGGCAACGGACACAACTTCTTCTAAATCTCGAACTCCCCATTCAGGATTTTGCGATCGGAGGCTTTGATCAAATGCGGCATTGCTGGGGGCGGTGTGACGGCCATTTTGTTTGAAGGGGCCATATAGGTAGAGAACTCCGCCGGGTGGAAGCGTTCGTTTGGCTCCATCCAATAAACCCAGACAGGCTGACCAGGGGGCGATGTGAATCATGTTGATGTTGACGATCGCTGTAATCGGTTCTTGACGTTGCTCAACGATCCAGATGGGGTCTCGCACATCTAGCGCGATCGGGGGATACAAATTGTCGGCGGGGTGACGGGTTTGCCAGGCGGCGATGCTGTTGCGGGCGATCGGGTTGGGATCAGAGGGTTGCCAGTGGCGGGGGGCGAGGCGGGGAGCAAAAAAGACGGCGTGTTCTCCAGTGCCGCTAGAGATTTCTAACACGGTGCCCGTGGGCGGCAAAACTTGTAAAAGCACGTCTAAAATGGCTTCTCGGTTGCGTTCTGTGGCGGGTGCGTACTGGCGATCGTCCATTGCTTACAGTTCTTAATTATTCTGAAATTAGCTGTACAGTGCCCGTGTTACCAAACTCAAAAGACTAAGGAAATAGGTCGAGTCGGCTCCATAGTCGGCGTGCACCCAGTTGTGTTTGATTGTTGAAGTCCAAACAATCCACAGTAGCTCTTCCGATCGAAGTTATGCCTAAAATTCTGCTGGACTCGGCTTCTGCCTGAAAATGCTCATTCCATTAGTCAATTCTTGGATTGAACAAGCGCATTTCAGTCTCAGATTCAGGATCTTTACTGTTGATACGCATTCCTTTACGAAGATTACAGGATCGACAAGCGAGGGCCAAGTTCGATTCTGCATCTGCACCACCCCGACAGACAGGAATAATGTGCTCAACTTCAAAGGGAAAGTTGAAGACGAGTTCGGGAGCATGGCAGTATTCACAGCGATGAGCTGCACGATCGGCGATCAGTATATAAAAAGGATTCATTCGATGACTTGCTGCAAAATTCCTTCCGATCGTGCCGTTGCTGCTTTCAATTCAGTCTCCACTAAGCAAGCTAGGTATATAAAAAGGATTCATTCAATGATTTGCTGCAAAATTCCTTCCGATCGTGCCGTTGCTGCTTTTAACTCAGCTTCTACTAAGCGGTCTAGCTCTATTTGTTGGGCTGGGGAGAGGGATTGTCCGCTATCTCGTGCAGTTCGCCAGAGGTTCATTAACTCAGACAGGCGTTCTTGCTGCTTGGCACCAAAAAGATTGTCAGGAGAAAAGCTCTGAATCACCAGAAGTGCGCTGAATTCTTCGTTCTCTAACTGGACTGTCAGCCCATCCAAGGCCTCACCCACAGTTTTGCCGATGGAACGTTTGTCTCCGGCGATCGCTTCATAGATTCGCTCACCATTAATGTCGGAAATTGGCAAGATAGCAACAGTCGTCATGTCTTTACCCACTTCTGGAATCAAAGATAATTCACTCAATTCACGCTATTTACAGCTTGTTACAAGTATTAACGAGCAGTTAAATTGCAATCCAGAGGCTTTAACAAACCAAAAGCTGCTAGTAGTTCCAGCGGTCTACTATCTCTAACATTTTGTTTGCAGAGATTAAACTTACTGATCCGTTTTTCCGCTTCTCTTTCAACATGCTTGAAATTTCAGCAAAACTCCGAAAAGGTTGGTGACCCTTATTCTTACTAATTTCTTGCAATCCCGCAACGATTTTCTTAGCTTTGTTAGAGCCAAGAAACTCCAGTTTGCGTTGCACATAAATCGCGATTTCTGGTTCTAATACCAAATCAACCAACAAATGATACTCATAAAAATCAGTTAATTAACCGATTTCTATCTCTCAGATTTGAAAAACCCCCATCAGGGAAGCCGTTTCAAAGTCCCCCAAAATGGGGGATTTAGGGGGCGAGGATCTGTATCAGTAACTAGTGTATTTGGTATAAGATGCGGTTGAAGGCATCAATAGGAGGAATAGGTTTAGGTGAATTTGCTTCACTCAGCGTACAACGAACTACACTCAGGATCACTCGATCGCAACTGATTCAGCAAGAAGCAGAACTTGTGATCGCTTCAGCCGCACTTACTATAAAAGAAGCTGCGCTTAGAATTCCTTGATCGCAGCCAAATGTAGGAGAAGGAGTTCTGATTGCGGGAGAAGCCTCGACTATGACAACTCACTTGCTGCTTTGGATCGCTGCATCAGTAATAAGAAAAAGTTAAGCGACAGTAAGCAACGCATAAGCGTGACAAACAGAACAAAGGGTGCAACTCGTGAGCAGAACGATCGCATTCATCGCACCATTGCTTCAATCTGGGAAGGCAAGACCCGTTTTGGGATCGCGAATATACAAACCTAAAACCAGCGAATCGAGGACTTGATCCCAGACTGGAGTCAGGCGATCGGCTTGATCTGCCCAATAGTCAAACGTAATCAAACACTGCACGTTAGACCCCAGCCCGATACAGATTCGAGAGAAGGCTTCCCGGTTTTCTCCAGCATCGATAAATTTGACTTCTGTCCAGACAATGCGGGCGGTTTGGCGCTTGAGCGTGATGATTTCCCCCGTTTCGATCACGTTGCGCTTTTCGTCTTCCACAATCTTCTTGAGCGTGTGCTGAAGAGGAAACAGACTCCAATCTCCTTGAGGTAGACGGTTAAACGACATTTCTAGACGACAATCATCATCGGGGGGCTTGCGATCGAGAAACTTAAACGACTTGACATCTGGCTCAAAATGCCAATCATGGGGCACATCAAAGCGCACGGCCCCGCGATCGGCGACAAATATTTTGTATCCTGGTTTCGATTGCCAGCGATGGTCTTCTTTCAGTTCCAGCGTCTCTTTAATCCAGCGAAGGTCGTCTTTTTTGCGCTTTGCCATAATCTGAAGGAGTGAATAGAATTCGACAAGGGAAGCGGTGCTGTCATGCTATCCAAAATTTGCCATTTGTATCCCGATCGCTTCATTTATTATCCAGAATTTGAGAGCGTCGATCGCTTGATTTGACTTCCCAAACTCTGGATTTCTCAAACCTTTAAGCTTCGATAACGACTCGCAAATTGCCCCGCTTTTTAGAGACTCGACAAGACGTAGAAGACCCCGATCGCTCAAATTCTAGATCCAACAACGTCTGACCGACTCGCAGGTTTTGTAGAGACAAATAATTGATCGACTCCGGCAAAGAGGGATCAATAATTCGCAGATAGTTTCCAGGCGCATCGGGCACCAGGTTGACAATCATATGCACCAGTTGAAAAATGCTGCCCGTCGCCCAAGCCTGCGGAGAACAAGCAACTGGATACTGCACTGGGGCATTGTCGTTGGTGCGATCGTAGCCACAAAACAACTCTGGGGGACGCTGATACGGCTGGTGACGAGTCATATCCAACAGTCCTTTACACAGTTCTAGCGCCTGATCGATCAGACCGAGAGACCGCAGACCGATCGCAATCATCGCATTGTCGTGAGGCCAGACCGACCCAATGTGATAGCCCATCGGATTGTAGGCCGGCGATGACTTGCTCAAAGTACGAATGCCCCAACCATTAAACATATCCGGCCCGCGCAGCCGTTCTGCAACACTGTAGGCTTTCTCTGGCGTGAAGATGCCCAGATTCAAACAGTGACCGGGGTTAGAGGTGATGCTGTCTACATGATTGCCGTCTCCATCCAATGCCAGCGCACAGAAATCTTGATCCTCCATCCAAAAGTCTCGATTAAAGCGCATCTTGAGATCTCTGGCTTCCTCTTCCCAGCGATCGGCGAGATCGATCCGCTTCTTCATACGCGCAATCTGACTGAGGCGCACTTTGGCCGAGTAGGCGTAGCCCTGAACCTCACACAGCGTAATGGCTCCCCGTGCAAGCTGTCCTTTACGATTCACAATGCAGTTGTCCGAATCTTTCCAACCCTGGTTATCGAGTCCACGCTTTGATTTGCGGGCGTAGCTGAGGTAACCTGTTTCTTTGAGGTTGCGATCGATCCACTCCATCGCGGCCAGTGCGTTGTACCACAACCGATCCAGAGTTTCATGATCCGCCGTCCAGGAGAAATATTCTGCGTAGAGCATGATCCAGAGCGGCGTAGCATCGACCGTGCCGTAATAAGGCGTATGGGGGATTTCTTGACAGCGGGCCATTTCGCCAAACCGGATTTCGTGCAAAATCTTACCGGGCTGTTCGTCGCGCCATTCGTCCTCAGATTTGCCCTGGTAGTGGGCCAAAATCGTCAGCGTCTCACGGGCAATCTGGGGATCAAGCAACAGCGTTTGAGAAGCGGCAATGATCGAGTCGCGCCCAAATAACGTCGAAAACCAGGGAACCCCCGCCGAAAGCGCCTTATTCTTACCAAAGCTTTGACGCAAGAGATATACGTCCTGTTCTGCCCGCTCGATCACACGGTTAAACGTGCTTTTGTCCGATCGAATCTGCGTTACTTGCTGTTGCCAGGTTTGCTCCTCCATCGTTTCGGCCGCTTTGGCTTGAGACAGCGTGTAGGGGGCGTTGACGTGGGAAACCGATCGTCCGTTGCCCAACATTTGCAGCCGATAGCCCAGGGTCAGCGTCTCGTGAGAAGCCATCTCCAGTTTCCAGACGGCGGTGTAGCCTTTGAGAAAATCGGGCTGATGGTGAGAAAATTGCAGGCGTGATTCGAGCAAAGTCCCGTCTAGACCCTGGTAAGCGAGCGACATCTCAACCGGGGGGCGATCGGTTTCGTCGTCCAGAAGATCTAAGGAAAGGGTGTCGGGGAGCGATCGTAGCAGTTTCCCACGTTGTTCTCGTTGGGCACCGCGCACTTCAAACAGATCGATAAAGTCGGCATCAAAGCTGAGACTGATCTCAAAACTGACGGCTTCTGTGCTGTAGTTGGCGACTTCGATTTCTTCAAACAGTCCCCCATTCAGCACCAGTTCTCGCTTAATGCCAATATATTCCGCAGGAATCTTTTCGAGACGAGGATTGGTACACAGCACTGAAAGAACGAACCCTTTTTCGGCGGTGCTGCTCAGTAAAATTGGGGGACGACCATCGATTTGCATTTCCAGGCGACTGAGAAAGCGAGTGTCGTTACAAAATAACCCCATGCTGCCATTGCGGCCGTCGTCTGCATTTCCGCCAATGTTGCCAAACGTGTCCGTGAGCAAAAAGAGATCATCATCTTTTAATGTCAAGACAGGTTGGGGACGCTCGTTGAGAACGCAAGCCCACTCTGGGATCGGCAATTGGTCTGCCGGGACGAACTTTCTACCGTCAAATTCAATGATATCTGGGGACATGAAGCCAAGTTTTTCCAGTGATGTATGGGGTTTCTGGAACCAAATTTAATCTGGTTTTGCCGGAAGATCGTCGGAGTTTTAGCCTAAATCCGGATGGTTAGTATTTTAACTTTCATCCGTGCATGATTGCCCGTAGATCAGGATTTCACTCCTTAGTTTTGCTTAGTTAAATCGACGATTTTCAGAATAGTTGAGATGCAAAAAATCAAAGTCGCTCAGTTCTGAAATCAAACTTCCGTACAATTTCTGGGAATCTGAAAACTCAATGTACTTTTGAATACAATGGTCTAAATTTTCAAGAAATAGCTATGTCAGGATTTGATTAATTTGACTCAGCAATTCTTCCATTTGAAGCGACTGAGGCAAGATGGGGACGGCCAATTCGTTCAGCAGTTCTGAGAAGGTTTTGACTTCGGGGGAGTCGATCGCGCCCGATTTTTGACGATGATCCAACACGAGAATCGGCGGCTTTGATTTGAGCGATTTCAGGCTTGAGACGGCTTGTAGCGTCGCCGAATAAATCTTGGTGTCGTGCCAGCAAATCAGCAGCAGATCGACGCTTTGAGACTGGAGTTTTTGCAGGACTTCTGCCCACGATCGCCCCACAGTCCCCCGAAATCCAGCGGTCTGAATATACTGCATCATCGCCTGTACCCATTCAGATTCTCTGGCAGATTCATGATTGAGATGCGCCAGGTCGATCGCCAACACAGACGGCCGCCACGCAAACCCCGCCGCAACTTGAATCACCTGCAACAACGCTGAGGTTTCTGACTGTCCCGATGATACAGACTGTTCCATTAAGGGCGCGAGACAAGGAAAGATCGACAGTCCAGCAATTTGGTTGGCCGCTTGAGTCGTGGCTTGATCCAGCGTGACGATCGGCAACGAAGCCAAAAACGACTGCTCACTCAGACGACGAATGTAAGCGATCGGGTCGGGCATGGCCGCGTCTAACAAAACAATATTGGGCTTCCACACCTGAGCCAACAGTTCAGCTTGTTCGAGATCGTCCGCTTCTAGGACTCGGTAATTGTGGCGATGCAGTAAATGGTTGAGGTCGATCGTGGCCTGTTGCCCAATGCGGCTTTGTTCTCCATAGCGAGTCGGACTGAGCCGTAAGATCACCAGACTTTCGACAGGTTTTTCTGAAGCTTCGCTGGGTTCCGCTGCTTCGGTCAGGTGGGCCAGGGTTTGTTTGAGGGCTTTGCTGGCGATCGGTAAGCTTAAGAAACCGTCTGCCTGATTGCGAGTTGCCTGTTCGCGATCGCCCCGTGTGGCGGTGACAATTACGGGAATGTGCTGCGTTTGGAGATCGGCTTTGAGCAGGGTTAGCACGTCCCAGCCTGACAGGGTGGGTAAGAGCGGATTGACGAAAATCGAACAGGGTTGCAGCCTGCGGGCTTTTTCGACCGCTTCGGTGCCCGATCGGGCGATCACGACTCGATAGCCCAATTCAAACAGTTGCTCTGAGAGATGCTCGATCGATCTCACAACAGCTTCGACGACGAGCACCAGGCGATTGTGTCCAGTCCGACAGGCTTGAAGAGGGGAAGTGCCCAGAGCGATCGTTGGCTGAGGGTGAGTCGGCGGCAACAATAAGGTAAATTGACTGCCCTGACCTTCTTTGGAGACAAACGACACATCACCGCCGTGTAGTCTGGCCAATCGCTGTGTGAGAACGAGTCCCAATCCTGCCCCTTCAAACCGTCGTGTTAAGGGATTCTCTAACTGCTGAAATTTCTGAAAGATCAAATGCTGCTTTTCGGCAGGAATGCCAATCCCCGTGTCCCAAACCGTAAAGGTAACCCAGCCTTCCCAAAGATTGACGCGCAGCCCAATTCTACCCGGTGACTCAGTAAATTTGAGCGCATTTGACAGCAGATTGACCAACATCTGACGCAGCCGCATCTCATCCGCGACGAGGGTTTCTAGCCCAGGTTCGATCTCCAGCATAAAAGAAGGGGCAGCCGAGTCAACTTCCTGGCCCGCTTCAGGCTTTGCTTCTTCGGATCGCACTTTTTGCGCCTGTTCAAAGGCTCGATCGCACACACTGAGAACGTTCACAGGTTCCAACGAGAGTTCTAGCTGGCCCGTTTCCATGCGGGTGAGGTCGAGAATATCGTTGACGATCGCCATCAGGTGCCGACCGCTGCGATAGATCAGTTGAGCATAGCGAATTTGTCGTTCGTTTAATCCCCCCGATAGCTGGTCTTTGAGCAGACTCGACAACCCCAAAACCGCCGTTAGAGGCGTTCTCAATTCGTGACTGATGCAGGCCAAAAATTCATCTTTGAGGCGGTTAAGCTGCACCAGGTCAGCATTTTTGGCAGCCAACTCTCTCGCTAACTGCTGCTGTTCGGTGACATCTTGAGCTAGTACCAGCCACAGACTTTCTTCTGTAACCCAGGGGCGCGGTGTTGTCGCAGGGTCGCCGCCGTCCAATTTAGCCAGGCGAAAATCTTCAAGCGACCACTGATCACTCACCACGGGCATTTGCCACAGGTCAGCCAGCCCCAGATTCATCTCTGGCAACATTGCCCCCAATGGAATCTTGACCAACTGCAAAATCCGTTCTTGACCATTCTTGAGCGGACAAGCACAAATACAGGTGTTGGGCGTTGAGCCGATGTGACACAGGCTGGCTAAAGCAGACTCGCTAGAAGTGCCGATCGACCGTTCCCACGAGTCAATGCGCGTTGAGTCTGAAGGGTGATGCGCCGCAAACTCTAAGACGGCATCGGCATCCCGTTGTACCCAGCCCGGATCGACAATTTCACCAAACTGCTCGTGCCACAAAGCGTTTTGCGCCAGCGCCTTTCCAGTACTGGTTTGCAGCATCAGCGGCAGCGGCAATCGCTCCAAAAACTGCATCAGCGGATGGACGGCAGACGATTCTAAAAGGGGTTTTGGTTGAAGCTGAGAGCGAAGTTTGGCAATTTGAACGCGCAAATGCTGCTTGAGACCATCAAATTCGAGCGGAATCTGTGTAGAACCCGCGATCGAGCCGACTTCTTGCGGGTAACTCGCAGAGATTGGCGTTTCCTCAACGACGGTCGGGGTTTGAGACCCTGCCCCCAACTCGATTAGCTTTCTCACATAAAAACTGTCGATCAGCCCTTGAAAATGACGATCGCCATCCACCAGGGCCCAAAATCGCTCCGTCTGATCGCGGAATTCGACTGCACACTGGCTCAACGACAGATCACCCGGCAACGCAGGTAATGGCTCCAAAAGCGGCGCACCCACAGCCGACAGAGCGCGTTTAAAGTCAATCAATAAAGTCGTCGTTTCGGGATTGCCGGGCATCAGACTGCGAAGTTGAATCAGTCCGATCGGGCAGCGTTGTTCATTGATTACTACCAGGCGATCGCAGCCTCCCCGACTAAAAACTTCCAGCACCTCGGCCAGCGTGTCCGTCTGGAAACAGGTCGGTGCAGGTTCGAGAAAATCGCTGAGACAGGCAGTGTTCATGAACATAGGAAACCCGCTAGAGCAATAGGATAGAACTGAAGCGGTAGCACTCAACCGATCAACTCCGATAGATCGTATTGGTAGACCGTATTGGATTCACGGATTGAATCGTGGATCAACCCCTGTGCCACCGTTCTGCGGGAAGAAAACGCCACTCAGAACCCTTATTTTAGAACCTTGCTCTAATAAAGGGCAGATTGTTGCATTCTCGAAATCATTAGCAACAAAGGCAAATATAGCGCGCTTGAATGCCCTCCCAATGGGAGATGCTACGCTTTTGAAGCCTGCCTTTGTCCTGCCTCTGTATTGAGGATCTGGATGGGGCGATCGTTGAAGAAAAATCCGATGCTACTTTTCTTCATTCGATACCTACAGCCAGCGTTCTACAAAACACCTTCCCAAAGCAGAAAAATTGACTTCAATAAACTCATCGAATCGTTCTAAAAAAACATCTAAAAAACTATAGAGAGCTTTAGTTGCTTAATCCTGCGTTCTAGACAACTTTCTGTCTAACGAATCATTGAGAAGTGTGAATAGTCCTCCATCCACCTTGATACTGAACTTAATCGGTTGTGAAACTGCTGCTGTTGGCGTAAACAACCTCAATCAAATATGATGGCTCTTAACAAATATTAAGTAATTCTGTAGAAATCCCCTAGAGTTTTTGTGCCTCAAAGGATTTCTTAGCGTCGCCGTTCTTCATCCCCGTGAGTCTATCTAGCCTTGACTGCCTCCCCTCCTCCCCTGCCGCGCCCTCACTTATTTGTGTGTCTGTACCTGAGTTCAGAACTGCTGTCTCAAACGATTCGGCAGTCTTTGGGTGTCGATCGCTATCTGGTTGCTGCGCCAGAGTCGGATGAAGCCTTTTTCAATCTGATCGAGCATCAAAAACAGCAGCTTGATTGTCTAATTCTTGACGACACCGCCAACTTGCCCCATTTAGCCAACTGGCTCCACGGAAAGGCCACCCTTTTGCCGCTGCTGATTTTAGAGCGAGAAGCGGGCGATCGTGCTCTAGACAATCTCCCTGAGCCAGCTTTTCTCTATCACATGGGCGAGGTGCGGATCTCTGCAAACCAGACAGAGCAACTAACCCAAGGCATTGAGCGGGCAATCAGCGAATTTCTCAATCTGTCTCCTGCCTGTCGGCTTCCGGGCAGTCGTGCTCTCGATTTGACCACCGACCTGAGCGCCCAAAACTTCTTACTTTTACAACAGCGACGACTCACCGAAAAGCTCAAAGAGCGACTGGGCTATTTAGGAATTTATTACAAACGCAACCCAAAAAACTTTTTTCGCAACT
Organism: Phormidesmis sp. 146-33; assembly: GCF_052939515.1. Classification (NCBI taxonomy): domain Bacteria; kingdom Bacillati; phylum Cyanobacteriota; class Cyanophyceae; order Leptolyngbyales; family Leptolyngbyaceae; genus Phormidesmis; species Phormidesmis sp. 146-33. The sequence goes on along the minus strand of NZ_JBJPHU010000081.1, from coordinate 6,509 downwards.
CTTCTAAAAAAGAACAACAGGAATTTTTAACTCAGTTAAGACTGGACTATCGAGCAATCATTTTGAATTACTTTTCTGAAGGAACTGCCTTAAATCAACGAATTGATGACTTTGTGAATACCGCTTTTTTTGCAGATATTTCAGTCGCTCAAATTGTTGAAGTTCACATGGAGCTAATGGACGAATTTTCTAAACAGCTAAAATTAGAGGGGCGCAGCGAAGAAATTTTGCTGGATTATCGACTGACTTTGATTGATACGATCGCTCATCTCTGTGAAATGTATCGGCGCTCAATTCCAAGAGAGTCTTAAAGGCTTACACTTATTCTTCTTTAACTGTCTACCGTTCCTTCAGCCTGCTAATCGCTAAACTATGAGTCCCCTAAAGAAGACCTACGTTCTCAAACTCTACGTGGCAGGCAACACGCCTAACTCCATTCGTGCGCTCAAGACCCTAAACAATATTCTTGAAAAAGAGTTTCAGGGAGTCTACGCGCTAAAGGTGATTGATGTGTTGAAAAATCCTCAGCTTGCGGAAGAAGACAAGATTTTAGCAACTCCAACTCTGGCCAAAATTCTACCGCCGCCTGTGCGTAAAATTATCGGGGATCTCTCTGATCGAGAAAAGGTTTTAATCGGGCTAGACCTTCTCTACGAAGAACTGCGCGAGGAAGAAATTGATAGTTAAATCGATCGTTAAACAATTCGTCAAACCAACCCAAAAATCTGGTTAGATAGACTCATAGTAAAGAAATGTAACAGAGCGGGTGTCCATTTTTAGAAGTTCGCTCCACTTGTTTGAAAATCAACCTTATGAATCCAATTAATCAAAGCCTCCAAAGTAGTCAAGTCGATATGGCAGGTGTCCAAAAAATCAGCACCCTGATCGAGGGCTTCGATGATATTAGTCACGGAGGGCTGCCTGTCGGTCGCACAACGCTTGTCAGTGGCACTTCAGGAACCGGGAAAACCCTACTGGCGGTGCAGTTTATCTACAACGGAATTACCCAATTTGACGAGTCTGGTATCTTTGTCACCTTTGAAGAATCGCCCGCTGACATCATCAAAAACGCTTTTAGTTTTGGCTGGGATTTACAGAAGTTTATTGATGAAGGCAAGCTGTTCATTTTAGATGCGTCTCCCGATCCAGAGGGGCAGGATGTTGTCGGCAATTTTGATCTCTCAGCCCTGATCGAGCGGATTCAATACGCCATTCGCAAATATAAGGCAAGACGGGTGTCGATCGATTCAGTAACGGCTGTCTTTCAGCAATATGATGCGGCTTCGGTGGTGCGTCGCGAAATTTTTCGATTGGTGGCCCGACTCAAACAGGTGGGGGCGACGACGATTATGACCACTGAGCGAGTGGAGGAATACGGCCCGGTCGCGCGATTTGGGGTCGAAGAATTTGTGTCCGACAACGTGGTGATTGTGCGGAATGTCTTAGAAGGAGAACGCCGACGACGCACGATCGAAGTTCTCAAGCTGCGGGGCACGACCCACATGAAGGGCGAATATCCGTTTACGATCACCCGTAATGGCATCAATATCTTCCCGTTGGGGGCGATGCGGTTGACTCAGCGATCGTCCAATATTCGCGTCTCGTCAGGGGTGACTACGCTGGATGGCATGTGTGGCGGCGGTTTCTTTAAAGACTCGATCATTTTGGCGACGGGTGCCACCGGGACTGGGAAAACGCTGCTGGTGAGTAAATTTTTGCAGGAAGCTTGTCAGCGAGGCGATCGGGCGATCCTATTTGCCTACGAAGAATCCCGCGCCCAGCTTTCTCGAAATGCCTATTCCTGGGGCATCGACTTTGAGGATTTAGAACAGAAAGGCTTGCTAAAAATTATCTGCGCTTACCCTGAATCCGCCGGACTGGAGGATCATCTGCAAATCATCAAATCAGAAATTGCCGAATTCAAACCGTCGAGGATTGCGATCGATTCCCTCTCTGCCCTGGCGCGAGGTGTGAGCAACAATGCTTTTCGTCAGTTTGTGATTGGGGTGACGGGCTTCGCCAAGCAGGAAGAAATCACCGGGTTTTTCACCAACACCACCGATCAGTTTATGGGGTCACATTCGATCACCGATTCCCACATCTCGACGATCACCGACACGATCATCATGCTGCAATACGTCGAGATTCGCGGCGAAATGTCTCGTGCACTCAACGTCTTTAAGATGCGCGGCTCGTGGCACGATAAAGGCATTCGGGAATACACAATCAGCGCTCAAGGCCCCGACATCAAAGACTCATTCCGCAACTTTGAGCGAATCATCAGCGGCTCACCCACTCGAATTGCAGTAGACGAAAAGATGGATCTCGCCCGAATCGTTAAGGGCGTAAAGGACGAGAAAGAGTAGTTCTAAAAAGAGTAGTTCTAAAAAGAGTAGTTTTAAATTGAATCCTCTTCACTCCTCACTAGCGCTTTCAACCGTTGTGCAAAGGCAGGTTTGCCAAACAGGTCGATCGATCGCTCCCTCAGCCAGGTTCCCTCACAGCGGCGATCGTTGCCCTTAAGAATTTCAATACAAGCCGCCGCCACCGCAGACGGATCGCGATGAGGCACTCGCCAGCCCAACTGACCATCTTGCAGCGGATCAGCAGATCCATCAGCATCCCCTGACAAAACTGGAATTCCGCAGGCCATCGCTTCGAGGTAGACGATTCCAAACCCTTCCTGAGACGGCATGATGTAAGCGTCCGCCAAGCGATAATGATCGACCAACGCTTCAGTCGCGACAAACCCTGCAAAGACGACGCGATCGCTCACTCCCAATTCTTCGGCCAGTTTCGCCAATCTGGGCTGATCGTCTCCTCGCCCAATCACCAGATATTTGACCGTCGGAAAGGCGCGGAGAATTTCAGGCAGCGCCCGAATCGTCACATCCACGCCTTTATAGGGATCGCCCGACCAGAGACGCGCCACGGTCATCAGAACCTTTGAGTTTGCCAGTTGATAGCGATCGACCAGTTCAGCCAATCTCGCCCCCGGTGTGAAAGCAGTGCCGTCGATCGCACAAGCCAACATTTCGACACGGTTGGGATCGATTTCGTTGGCTGCACAGCAGCGATCGCGAGAATATCGGCTAATCGTCCAGATGCGATCGGCTTGCTGAAGTGCTCTGCGTTTGTTCTCAGGCAGCGGTTCCCAGACTTCTTTGCCATAGGTCAGCACCGTATAGGGAATGCCCAACGGCTGACAGAGCGCCCGAATCAACGGAGCCAGATTGATGTGACCACAAAAAACCCGTCGCGGTCGATTTTTGAGCAAATGAGCAAACAGAACGGCGGCTAATCGAATTCGTCCCAAACTTGCAGAACGAGTTTTCAGATAGTGAAACCTGAGCGAACTTGCCTCAAACGGATTCTCCACACCCGCTCCGTCTCTCAACAAAAAGACATCCGCTCCCCCAACCAGCGACGAATGCGCCTGCAAAATATCCTTCACATAGGACTGAATGCCACCTTCGATCGAAAAAATCTCCAGAAATACAAACACGTTTTTGAGGGAGGAGGGGTTGTCTTCGACACGCTTCGCGATCGGGATGAGGGATGAACAAGTTGACTCCTCGCCTGATGGATTCAGTTGATTGTCACTTTCCAACCCAGTTTCTAACCGCCTCGATCCAAGTTTTGCTGCTAACCTTTCATCCCTCATCCCGCATTCCTCATCCCTTACGCTTCATCCCTTACTACGTGCTTGCTTCGCCATATCAACCAACGTATGGTGAGCGTCTTCAGCATCTTTTAGCATATGGTCAAACGGAATCCGCAAAGACACGGGTTCTCCATTCACTTGCGCGTTGAGATCCATTCCGGTCGCGTCGATCGCCAACATTTCTGCCTGCGTCGCCTCAGCCGTCTGACCATAGACTTTTGCATACACCAGGATCGCACTGGCATGGTCATCATTCATGTGTTTACAGATGTGATCGCTCACGGCTTTAGAAAACACGTCATTACTAACTTCTGACATCTTCAACAGATCCAATTCACTGTCAGGGATCTTAGCATCAGGAGAATCCAACCCAAAATGCTCGATCGTGCCATCCTAAAAACAGCAGTTTGAGGTGGTCTATGGCGAAGGTGGTGGTCGTTGGGGCAGGTTGGGCAGGATTGGGAGCCACCTATCACCTGGCAAAACAGGGCTATGACGTGACGCTGCTAGAGGCAGGAAGCTATCCGGGCGGGTTGGTTGCAGGCTGGAAGACAGCCGGAGGACGGTCTGTAGAAGCAGGCATTCATGGCTTCTGGTATCCCTATTTCAATATTTTCTCGCTGGTCAAAGAGTTGGGGTTGAGTCCCTTTACGCCCTGGACGCGATCGTCTCAGTATTCTCCAGCCGGGTTGGAAGTGGTTTCGCCGATTTTTCAAGATCAGCCTCGACTACCGACTCCCCTTGGCACCTTTCTCTATACAGAATTTCAGCGGTTGCCTCTAATCGATCGGCTTTCTGCGCTGCCTTTGCTGTACTCGATCGTCGATTTTGACAACTCCGATGAAGCCTGGAAGCGTTACGACGCAATCACGGCGCGAGAATTGTTCAAAGATTTTGGCGTTTCGGCACGGCTTTACAAAGACTCGTTTGAACCGATGCTGCTGGTCGGTCTGTTTGCGCCTGGTGAGCAGTGTTCGGCGGCGGCAGCTTTGGGAATGCTCTACTACTTTATCCTCGCTCATCAGCCCGATTTTGATGTGGTCTGGTGTCGCGGAACGGTTGGAGAAATGATTTTTCGCCCGTGGGTTGAGAAAATCGAGGCGATCGGCGGCAAGGTTTTAACGCAGCGGCGGGTGAGTGATCTAATTTTGGAGGATGGCGATTTTGCCTCGATTAAAGGCGTTGTGTGTGGGGATGAGGTGTTTGAAGCGGATGCGGTGATTTTTGCCGTGGGCGTGAGTGGAATGCAGAAAATCATCAGCAACAGTCCGACTTTGCAGCGATTTCCTGAGTTTCGCAATGTGATGAATTTGGGTGCGATCGATGTTTTGGCAACTCGATTGTGGTTCGATCGCAAAGTAGCCATTCCTCGCCCTTCAAATGCCTGCTTTGGGTTTGACAAGACAACTGGCTGGACGTTCTTTGACCTCAACACTCTGCACGACGAATACCAGCAGGAACCCGGAACCGTTGTCGAAGCGGACTTTTATCACGCCAATCAGTTTTTGCCCTTGAGCAATGAGGAAATTGTGGCGATCGTTCACCGCGATTTGGCGACCTGTCTTCCTGCCTTTGGCGATGCCCGCGTCGTTGATAGTAGTGTGATTCGCCTGCCCAGAGCTGTCACCCACTTTTCACCCGGAAGCTACGCCTCCATGCTGCCCGGCACAACCAGTGTGCAAAACTTGTTTATGAGCGGCGATTGGGTCATGACTCGTCATGGCTCCTGGTCACAAGAAAAAGCCTACGTGACCGGGTTAGAAGCGGCTAATCGCGTCATCGATCGCTTCGGTGGCTCTCATGCGACGATTCTCTCGATCGCAGCCGACGAACCTCATATTCAGGCTGCTCGACAAGTGAATCGATCGCTGCGAGATCTCGGTAAAGCCTTACTGCCTGATTTTTGGCTGCCCTAGTTGGCTCGGATGCCCCAGACTGAAGCGCCCATGAAGCTTACCGCATGTCATAGCCAAACAGATTGGGATCGACTTCGCCCGCTTGCAGGTCTGCCAATCCGTATTCTGCCCAGCGACGTTCGACCATTGCCGCCACATCGGGATCGGACTTCAACGGAGCCGCCCAGGGTCGATCGGTTTCGGGGTAAATTTTCGTCGTTGCATCAATGCCCATGCGACTGCCCAAACCGGGCTTCTCAGTCGCAAAATCTAGTGAGTCAAAGGGATTGTCAGGCAAAATAAACACGTCTCTGGCAGGATCAACTTTTGAGGTAATCGCCCACACAACGGCTCTTGGATCGCGAATGCTAATGTCTTTATCGACCACAATCACAAACTTGGTATACGTGAACTGAGGCAACGCACTCCAAAACGCTAAAGCTGCCCGTCGAGCCTGTCCGGGATAGGCCTTGTCGATCGAGATCACCGCTGCCTTATAGCTCAAAGCTTCCATTGGCAAAAAGAAGTCGATGATTTCGGGAACCTGCTGTCTGAGAATTGGGGTGTAAATGCGGTTGAGGGCGATCGCCATCATTGCGTCTTCTTTAGGAGGACGACCGCTAAATGTGGTTAGGTAAATCGGATCTCTGCGGTGCGTCATGCAGTTAAAGTGAATCAAGGGCGCTTTCTCATTTACGCCACCGTAGTAGCCCATGTGATCGCCTGCTGGCCCATCTACACCTGTCTCGCCTGGGGTAATCGTTCCTTCCAACACGATTTCAGAATCCGCAGGCACTTCTAAATCAACGGTTTTGCACTTGGCAAGATTGATTCCTTTACCGCCATAAATTCCCGCAAACAACCATTCTGAAAGGTCTACGGGTAGGGGAGTTGCCGCCGCCATGATCACTAAAGGATCAACCCCAAGAGCGATCGCCACCTCCAGATTC
>NZ_JBJPHU010000080.1:0-32814 GCF_052939515.1 Phormidesmis sp. 146-33 | reverse complement strand
GAATTTACTGTCCTCTCTTGCATTCCGGCTTCCTAGTTTTGTCAGTCAAGCAGGGCTGTTCCCCTTTCGGGGTAATCGCTTCCTAGTGCGGTGTCGATGTCGTCGAGATCGCCTGTTTTGAGGGTTGGGAGTTTGCCGGATAGTTCTTTTGCCAGGTCAATGTCACTTTTGAACATGGCTTCGTAGTCTTTGGCTTCCATCACGCCCAGCCAAGGGCCGATGAGTGGGGTGGCAAATTTGAGAACTCCGACCATGCGACGGTAGTAGGGAGCGATCGCTTTGAGCCATTTTTGGGGTTCATCGATGGGGTAGAGTCCGCAAGGTTTTTGGGGGTCGTCGGGGTCAAGGGTGGGGTGCATACATCCGGGCATCTGGCAGTACAGTTGCAGATTGATGCGTTGCGTACCGAGTTCTTGTTCCCAGGCTTTTTTGAGGCGAGAACGATCGTCAGTTCGCAGGACAAATACGTTGGGACAGTGGGATTCGATCAGTTTTTGCTGTTGACGAAACTGCCGCAGAAATTGACTTTGCACCAGTTCTCGTAACTCATATTGTCCCTCCTGGATTTTGTCTTGTCCACTTTGGAGTTTAGCGAGTCGCGCTACAACATCCTCGTGGGTTGTCGGATGCAAGCCGAACAGAAGTTGGTTAACGAAAATGGTTTCCTCACACTTTATGCATTCGATCGTTTCTTTTGGGGGGGTGCGTTCTAGTTTTTTGATCAGGTCAGCATATTCAAATTCGTTAGTACAGCCGACGTGAGCGGGGTCGGGGCAGGGAATGAGGCGAGTGATTTGTAAACCGGGGTAGCGGCGCAGGGTGAGTTCGATGCCTTCTTTTAGGAGATCAAAGAAACTGTGGGGCATGGCACCGCGCACGGTGAGTCGTAGATATTCGGCGTTGGTGCGATCGTCGCGTCCAATTTTGGTCAAAGCCAGATGCTTTTGTTCGGTGTCCCGAAATAAGACTCCGGTACGCCAATGGATGCCGCGTCGTTCGCTCTGGTCGATCGTGAAGCGGTGTTGACGGGCGATAAACCAGGTGGGAATGCCGGGTAAGACTTCACTGAGTTGAAACTTCATCGAGATTTCTTTGCAGTTGGGTTCTTGGTGTTTGGCGTTCCACATCGATTCGTAGGCGGGTGGCTCAAAGGGTAGCCGTTCGACAATCAGGCTGATGTCTTTGTTTTCGAGGGTGCGGTAGGAGAGGTCAAAGCGTTCCATGAGCCGTAGAAAGTGGTCGCGGATCGGTGCATCCAGATCTTTCCAGAGTTGATCCATGCAGGGGCGGGTGAAGATGCCATTGCGACGAATCACTTCGTCTGATTCCAAAACTCGGCTGATGTGTTCTGTCACCCATTGGGGTTTGAAGATGACAAAATCGTTGAGGTCATCGTTGTCCTGAAAGAAGAGAATATCTCCGAGTTCGTGGAGCCATCGCACTAAGACTTGCTGGCTGAAGGCTTCTACCTGATGGTGGGTCATCAATTTCCACAACTTTTGAGGAGTCGTGTATTTTTGGTTAACGGCGCGAATGGCGTTGGCAGCGTTGAGCCAGGTAAAGGGCCAGCGTTCGCCCATTAATGGAAGTTGTGCGGCTGCGGTTGTAATGGTCTGTCGCAAATGCTCAAAGCCTGTGCGATCGCGGTTACTGATTTCACACTGTCCGATAATTTTGGGAAACTGTTGTTGCAGTTCGCTGAGGGGTAAATCAGCATCCCGTCCTTCTTCGACGTGGGTGGCGACAAGCAAAATGGGGGAGTCGGGAGCATTGGCGCGAATGGTTTTGAGCCAGTAAATCAGCTTGCAAGGTTCCCATCCTGCACGGGCGCTCCAGACCAGCAGAAACAGGGAACGGTTGGTGAGAAAAAACTGATGGGTGGCGTGGTAGATGTCTTGACCGCCAAAATCCCAGGTATTCAAGGTCATCGTGACATTTGTTTTGACTGGGTGATCTAATGTGAGCGGACGAATGGCAATGCCGTGGGTGGTATTGAGTTGGGGATCAAAGGGTTCACCTTGCAGCCCTCTCAACAGTTCTGTTTTACCGATTTGTCCCTGTCCGACGACCAGCAGTTTAGAAATCCACTGTTCGGTTAAATCTTCTCGGAGATACGCCAAAATTGCGGCGGTGCCCTGCTCCACAACTTCTGGCGGCGGAAACGTGAGGGGATTGTCATCAAGGTAAAGCTCTGTCAGATTGGACAGTTGCCCCAACTCCTTTGGCACCGCACTCAGTTGATTGTCGCTGAGGATAAGCCTTGTCAGATTGGAGAGTTGACCCAATTCTTTTGGCACCGCACTCAGTTGATTGTGGGAGAGGTAAAGCTTTGTCAGATTGGACAGTTGCCCCAACTCCTTTGGCACCGCACTCAGTTGATTTCGGGAGAGGTCAAGCAATGTCAGGTTGGACAGTTGCCCCAACTCCTTTGGCACCGCACTCAGTTGATTGTCGAGGAGGAAAAGCACCGTTAGGTTGGACAGTTGCCCCAATTCCTTTGGCACCGCACTCAGTTGATTGTCGAGGAGGAAAAGCTTTGTCAGGTTGGACAGTTGCCCCAACTCCTTTGGCACCGCACTCAGTTGATTGTGGGAGAGGGAAAGCGCTGTCAGATTGGACAGTTGCCCCAACTCCTTTGGCACTGCACTCAGTTGATTGTTGTCGAGGTAAAGCCCTGTCAGATTGGACAGTTGCTCCAACTCCTCTGGCACCGCACTCAGTTGATTGTTGTCGAGGTAAAGCTCTGTCAGATTAGACAGTTGCCCCAACTCCTTTGGCACCGCACTCAGTTGATTGTTGTCGAGGTAAAGCCCTGTCAGATTGGACAGTTGCCCCAACTCCTTTGGCACCGCACTCAGTTGATTGTGGGAGAGGGAAAGCGCTGTCAGATTGGACAGTTGCCCCAACTCCTTTGGCACTGCACTCAGTTGATTGTTGTCGAGGTAAAGCCCTGTCAGATTGGACAGTTGCTCCAACTCCTCTGGCACCGCACTCAGTTGATTGTTGTCGAGGTAAAGCTCTGTCAGATTAGACAGTTGCCCCAACTCCTTTGGCACCGCACTCAGTTGATTGTTGTCGAGGTAAAGCCCTGTCAGATTGGACAGTTGCCCCAACTCCTTTGGCACCGCACTCAGTTGATTGTGGGAGAGGGAAAGCTTTGTCAGATTCGTGAGTTGCCAGAGTTCGACGGGGAGTTCTGTTAAACCTTTGCTAGAAAGATCCAACGATGTCTGTTTGGTTTGGGCAGCATGGTGAATGATTTCGAGTAGTTCTGACTGGTTCATGAACGAGGGGAACGAGAATGGATAAGGAGTGAAGGGGAAGGATAAAACGGCTGAGGAGTGAGACGGCGATCAACCACCGCCAGAATTTCTAGACTTTGGGCCCATAACGACAATTCCATCAGGCTGAAAGATCTGCCAATCAACAATGTCATAGGTATAAACTTGTCGCACTCCCGAAACTAATGCTGTTGCAGCGTGCCTTGCGTCATGAATTCGGCGAGCCGTTAATCGATAATTTGCAGCAAGCTCTAACATTTTCTTGCCAGCATTCACCCCTGTCTCCAGTACTCGAATCGCAGACGGGTCTGCCACCAACAATCCCACAGCCTGACTTGCCACTTCTGGTGTTTGAGTGGGTTGAGCACCAATCCATGTCAATGCGGCATAAACTTCACCCAACACTCCTACCGATGTGCAGGCAGCAAACGCTCCTCGCCGAGCCGCCTCTACAATTGGACGGGCTTCAGCATGACGTGAATCGCCACTCAGCAATGCACCAATAAAAAGTCCTGCATCTAAAAACACCCAATCTGTTGTGTTCATGGGTAAATCTCATCTTTCCAACCTTTTGACACATAGCCTTCTAACACAGGCAGTGGCTGCAATTTTGGCTTAGGTTGTATGGTCACCACCTCCCCATCTGGAAACTGCACGGTGAGGGTGCCTTCTTGCAGCGCCCTACCCAGAAATTCTTCAATCGAAATTCCTGCAAGCTGATCAAGTGTAATTACTGGTGTCGCATCCATCATCAGTCGTTCCATGTCTATACAACTTAGCGCTCTGCATTTTTCAAAGCGATTAGAAAAAAAGATTCGTTGAGTTATGGTAATGGGAAATCGAGTGAAGAATATGGGGCAGAGGGCGCGATCGCCTGAGTTTGAGTTGTCATCCTTCCCCACTCAATTGTCACCGCTCAACATTCAATTGTCACCGCTCACAACGCTAATGCGTCAACCCTCTTTGGCTTTGTGCTTGCTCACAATGGCATTGTCACCCCACACCCATCAATTGTTTCTGCTGACAAAGCGATCGTGTTCACTCACCTTGACATTGTTTCTGCCCACAATACGATTGCACCCTGCACCATTAATACTGCCACAAAAAACCCGTAGTCACGTTAACAAAATAGTTCTATTGGGCACAATGCATCTACCCTTTACTACGGAGATAACCCATGTCACCCCAAAACACCAGTCGCCGTCTAGCCACCCAATCGCTCAGTCAAGATGTTGACTCACTCAACGGCTTCAACACCATTCGTGACTACAGCACCCAACGCCCAGAAGCCACCCCCCAGGCCCTACAACAGACCTATCAAGCAATGCTGGCATCCCAGCAAGCCGAAACCGAACAACTTGCCCTCTATCGCGCCGCCGCCGATGCCGCCCGTCTCGCAGAATGGGACTTTCACAACGCAGTGTTGGCCATGAAAGATGTGGTGCGAGGACAATTTGGTGCAGACAGCAACGAAGCACAAGCCGTTGGGTTAAAAAAGAAATCAGACCGCAAACGCCCCACCCGCCAAAAAGCTGCCGCTGCTAACTAGCAGATTGGGCTTATCTGATATCAAAGTCAGTTCAACAGATTTTTTCGCTTCGTTGCTGAGGGAGTCGCCCCTAAATCCCCCATTCTGGAGGACTTTGAATCAGCGTAATTTCTTTGAACTCTGAAACTTTTTCTTGGTCAAAGTCCCCCAATTTTGGGGGATTTAGGGGGCTGAAGCCGATTGAAACGAAGCGAGTTACTCTCATCGAACTGACCTGATATTAAGGTGAATTCGATAAATCCTGGCGAACCGCCCCCCAACCCCCAATTCTGGGGGAGCCGAAGTTCAAAGTTCCCTCGCTCTCACCCATCCAAGCCCCAGACGGGAAAGCAATTCTCTTCTAGAAACCCTTCACGATCGCAGCAGTTCTTTAACCACAATCAGACAGTCTGGAAACGCCAGGGGTGCAACGGTCAACGCTTCTGACAAAATCGTTTCACTTTGATAGCCCGTTGCGTTGGGCATCTGAAACACATGCAGCTTGCGATCGTTCACATCCAACACCCAATAGTCCGCAATGCCTGAGCGACCATACGCCAGAGCCTTCGTCTCGCAGTCAAACTTCAGGCTCGTATCTGCCACCTCAATTAGCAGAAAAACTTCAGCAGGTGTGGGATGGTGATCTTCGTAATACAGCGGATCAGGACGCACCACCGCTACATCGGGTTCTGGTTCAGAATAATCGTCAAGCCGGATCGGATCTTGCAGACAAATCAAAACCCGATCGCCCAAACGCTCCTTCAACAGATGGTTAACTCGGCTAACTGCGGCACGATGAGCGGTTCCTTTCGCTGCCATCTTAATAATTTGACCTTCTAACAACTCAACGCGCTCATCTGGGTGCAAAATTCCAGCTTCTGACATGCGGTGATAATCTTGCACCGAAATTTGCCGAAGGGCGATCGCAGGATTCATAAGCAGTTAGCCTTCAAAATCAACACTGTTTAATCGACACTGTTTAATCGACACTACTCAACCGTAACGCTCTTAGCCAGGTTACGAGGCTGATCGACATCCAAGCCGCGTCGCGCTGCAATGTGATAAGCCAGCAGTTGAAGTGGAATCACCGTCAGAATGGGAGACAGCACCTCATCCACATGGGGCACCGGAATCAACGTATCAAACGTGTCAGCCGCTTCTTGCTCATCCATCGGAGTCACCCCAATCAATCGAGCATCTCGCGCCCTGGCTTCTTGAGCATTCGAGAGAACCTTTTCGTAAACCGTTCCGGGCATCGCGATCGTCACCACGGGCACTTTGGCATCCAATAGAGCGATCGGGCCGTGTTTCATTTCACCCGCTGGATAGCCTTCGGCGTGGATGTAGCTGATTTCTTTGAGCTTGAGGGCCCCTTCGAGGGCGATCGGAAAGTTGATGCCTCGTCCCAAGAAAATAAAGTCTTGAGTCTCTGCAAAGTCGTGGGCTAACTGTTCGATGTAGCGCTCCTGGCTTTCGAGAACGATCTCCATCTGAGCAGGAAGCTGACGCAATCCGACGAGCAGGGTTTCCAGTTCTGCGGGTGATTTGGCTTGACGGCGATAGGTGAGATCCAATGCCAGCGCATAAAATGCCATCACTTGAGCCACGAATGTTTTAGTAGCCGCAACGCCGATCTCGATGCCCGCATGGGTGTCAATGATATTGGGGATCAAGTGACCCAGCGAACTTTCGGGACGGTTGGTGATGCCGAGTAGACGAGCTTCTAGACCCGAATCGGGAGCAAAGGTCGATCGCCGCTTCTTCTCCATTTCTAGCGCGGCTAAGGTGTCGGCAGTTTCGCCAGATTGAGTGACTCCGATCGTCAGGGTGTTGGGCACGATCGGGGCGGGCGCATAGCGACATTCTGAAGCGTAATGAACGGTTGTAGACACGCCAGCCAGTTGTTCGAGCAGATATTTCCCGACCAGTCCTGCGTGCCAGCTTGTGCCACAGGCGACGATTTGAATGTGTCCCAGGTTATCGAGCAAGCGATCGGCTAATCCCAGAGTGACGGGCGGTTTATTAATAGCGGCATCGGCGGCTGTCCAATCTCCATCAAAGTAGGCTTCTAGACAGGCTCTCACGACTCCCGGTTGCTCGTAGATTTCTTTGAGCATGAAGTGTTTGAAGCCCTGTTTCTCGACCATGACCGGGTTCCAGTTGAGCGTCCGGGGATTTTTTTTGAGTCTGTGCCCGTCAAAGCTGTAGATCTCAACGCCGAGCGGAGTCATACGGGCGATTTCACCATTCTCAAGCGGCAAAACGGCACGGGTGTAAGGCACCAAAGCAGGCGTATCGGACGCGCAGTAAAATTCTCCTTGCCCAAATCCCAGAACGACGGGAGCCTGTTGACGGGCGACGATTAATTCATCGGGATGGTCGGCAGAAATGACGGCGATCGCAAACGCCCCGTGCAGTTGATTCACCACCAGGCGGACGGCTTCGAGGAGTGAGGAGTGAGGGGCGAGGAGTGAAGAGTCCTGTTTAGAGAGGGCGAGTTGTTCGGCGATCAGGTGGGGAATGACTTCAGTGTCGGTGTCAGAGCGAAATTGGCAGCCTCGGCTTTTGAGATCTTCGCGCAGGTCTCGATAGTTTTCGATGATGCCGTTTTGGATGACTGCGATGCGCTGATCGGTATCCATGTGGGGGTGGGCGTTATATTCTTCGGGCTTGCCGTGGGTCGCCCATCGAGTGTGAGCGATGCCGATGCGAGCGGGGTTGTCTTCGCCAGCCAGTTTTTCTTCGAGATTAATCAGCTTGCCCTTGGCGCGGACACAGTGAATTTCACCCTCCAAAACGGTCGCAATCCCGGCAGAGTCATAGCCTCGATACTCTAGTTTGCGTAACCCTTCGAGCAAAATGCCGCTGGCTGCCTGGGTTCCGATGTAGCCGACAATTCCGCACATATGAGTCCACTCCTTAAAGAATCGGATCGTGACGTTCTCCGCTAATTTAGCCTGAGTTTGTGCAAGATACCAGACTGAAGGACAGATAATTTGCAACGGAGCGTCTACCGGGTGGCTGCTTAAAGGAATTAGAAACATCCCACTCACTCTCAGCTTCTTTACACTTTTGTTTCACACATAGCTAACGATTAGTAAGTTTGATCATTTTGATCACTAGTCCAGGTTGAGGTGAGAACACAAAAATCTACTAAGGAATGAGACTTGAATAAAACCGACCCTTGTGTAGGGTGTGTTAGAACAGAGCGATCGCGGATAGCTCCACATCCTTAATGTAAAAATCCTAATGTAAAACTCAAAGTAATCATGAATAGATTTGTCATCTTATGGAGTTTAATTAGTCCTGGATGTGTGAGCCTGATCGCAAGTGTGCTTTGGTTTTATCGACTGTCTTGGTATCCGGGATATCCTGATATTTGGATCTCGATCGCTGTCTATCTAGCTTATTGGCTCCCACTGGGAGTACTACAAGGAGTCTTGTTATTCTGGAAATTTCGAGATCAGCAATTTGCATATCGATGGTTCTTGACAACCACTACAACTGGGGTTCTCGTGATGCTATCGCATGATCTCTCTCTAGCCTTGATGGGTGTTGATACGAGAGGGCAAGGCGCACTAATTCTAATCCTTAGCCTGCCGTGTTTAGCAGCTTTGGGTGGGCCAATCTTAGGATTAGCTCAGTTTTTGCTGATCCGAAATCGCTATCAAACCTATCTGAGACCAAATCACCTGACCAGCAATTGGTTTGCGAGAAGCTTTTTGTCATGGGCGATCGGGTTTACTGGAATTTTAATTGCAATGAGCACTGACATGCTGCCTGCGTTGCTTCTTTTAGTTGCATTTGGCAGCGCCTTAAAAGGGTGGTTTATTCAAAAGCATTTAAGGGTGTAAATGCAACCTCGTGATTGACTGACAAAAGTTCTAAACCCAATTTACTAGAGGTCAAGGCTGGCGCACCTAGAAGAACGAAGTCTGCCTCGTAGCTAGATTTATGCAGAGTTTTATTAATTCGCGAAGGCGGATTTTGTTCTCGTGGCGGCGGCTTGAACTGCCAAGCTGGGAAAACGCCAGTTTTGTAAGGCACTCTAAAGCTTTGAAAATGAGCCAAACTTCCGAAAATTCTTCCTTCTGATGTGAAGCATAACCTGAGTCCTCTACAGCAATTTGCGGGTTTAGGTATGGCATCTACACGTTTATGAAGTCGTTCACAGCAGTTCCAATTCGACAGTCGTTCTATGAGTAAAGTTATCTCTTTAATGCACGCAGTTTTAATTATTGTAGGGTTGATAGCTGGAAGTGGAGGTATCTTGCGATCGCTCAGTCAGCAAAAAAGTCATCGTCAAGTTTTTAGAAACGCATTTAACAACCACTGGCAAGATGTGAGTGACTTACAGGTAGATAGTTCTGGAGTCTTTGAATTCAATACCGCTAACACAGTTATTCAATTTCGCAGCAGCAAAGAAATTCGTCTCAACCGCCCCGAACCAATGCAAACGCTCACGCCTGAACTGGCCTTAAAGATTTGGACTCCATCCCCCACTTGCCACAACTTTATTCGTCAGGGCGGCAACTTAAAAATTCTTTTTCGTCATGTTAGCAGGAGTGATAAACCTAATGGACTGTTGTTTATAAATCGGCCCAATACCAACGAGTACTGCTACCAAAACTGGAACTTTAGTTAACTAAGGAAAATACAATGTCAGAGAGCATAAACAGGTTGCAGTATGAAGACGATGACTTTGACAATGAATCTAGCACAGTACAAATATTTGAGCGTAGCGTGCACCACAACATGAGTTTGCATGACTATGAGGCATGGATTGATTGGGCAGAGCGCAGCCTTAACGCAGGCAGTTAGGTGAGAACTAAAGTTAAACTTCGGCGGAGAGAACTGCACTCGATCGAACTCGGTCAAAAACTTCTCAAACGAATAATTCACGACTTGCAGGAGGTGGCAGACATCGAACAGAACATTCAAGAAGAGGGATCTAACCTGACACTTGTCTTAAAGCCCCGTATCTCCCAAAGTCTGCCGCGGGAATGATCTCTCTAAGGATCGTGGATTAAATAACTCCGAAATTTCACCCTCGCCCTCACCCTCTCCTCAAAGAGCTACCGGGTACACACAAGTCCGGAATCGCTTCGTTTCAATCGGCTTCAGCCCCCTAAATCCCCCATTCTGGGGGACTTTGACCAAGGAAAGATTTCCAAAGTTCAAAGCCATGACGACAGCTCAAAGTCCCTCACTTGTGGGGGATTTAGGGGGCGAAGGGTCTCGGCAATGACGGATCAATCAACTTGTGTGTACACGGTAGCCCCAAAGAGAGGGAACCAGACTTTAGCCTCCTTCTTAGGAAGAAGGGTTGGTGAGGGCTTTGCCCCACTTTGTGAGGAGGGCGATCCGAAACTCTACAATTGTCGAAGTTATTTAATTCTCATTCCTAAGTCGCTTCTGCTCAAATCATTCTCTAATGCTAGAAATAAGGTGGCGGCTAGAAGATTTTAGGAGACTGCAATGCGCCTGGATGCTGGATGTGAGCTAGTTTATACGGCAAGTGCGCCAACCCCTCTGATTTTGATGTTGAGACCTCGCAGCGGGCTGGGTCAGTGGGTGTTTCGAGAAGACTATTTGTTAGAGCCGAGCGTTCTGATTACCGAGTACACCGATAGCTATGGCAACTTGTGTCAACGATTAGTCGCGCCACCCGGACGATTTCACATCCGCACCGTTTCGAGTGTTGAGACGGCAGATACGATCGACGTTGCCCCCGGCGCGCCCTATGTCCCGGCAGAGAATTTGCCCGATGAGGTGATTCGGTTTCTATTACCCAGTCGCTATTGTGAATCAGATAAGTTAGGCAGTTTGGCACTCAAAATTGTTGGAGATCAAACCCCTGGATATGATCAAGTAGAAGCGATTCGGCGGTGGATACAAGAGAATGTTGAATATCGCTATGGCACCAGTGATGCATCCACTTCAGCTAGTGAAACCGCAGAAAAACAAGTGGGGGTCTGTCGAGACTTTACCCATTTAGGAATGAGCCTTTGTCGCAGTTTGAATATTCCCGCTCGTATGGTGGTGGGCTATTTATATCAACTTGACCCAATGGATCTACACGCCTGGTTTGAAGCCTTTGTGGGCGATCGTTGGTACACCTTTGACGCAACCCAAAAAGAAGCACGGGGAAATCGCATTGCGATCGCTTATGGTCGAGATGCCGCAGATGTCGCACTGGCTACCCAGTTTGGAGCGATCGAGCTAAACGAGATGAAAGTTTGGGTGAGTGAATCTACTTCAAGTTAGACCCGTCTATTTAACCTTGGGGAGATGATTGTTTGTAGAGCTTAATGGTAGGAATAATTAGCACGCTATTTTTATTTCCTTAAGTGCCTTCTAGGAGAAGCTGAAAATGCATATTCCAGTCTCAACTTACAGGCTTCAGTTTACAGGTGCTTTTGGGTTTAACTCAGCCAGTCAGATTATTGAATATCTAGTCGAATTAGGGATTTCTGATCTCTACGCTTCGCCAATCTTTGCAGCTAATCAAGGCAGTACTCATGGATATGATGTCATTGACCCCAATCAGATCAATCCTGAACTAGGTACTGTCGAAGAATTTGAGGCGTTAGTCAATAAGGTTCAGTCTCATCAGTTGGGTTGGCTACAGGATATTGTCCCCAATCATATGGCCTATAGCAGTCACAATCGGCTGCTGATGGATGTTTTTGAGCATGGCTCTACTTCGGAATATTTTGAGTATTTTGATATTGCCTGGAATGCTCCTTTTGGAGATGATGGCGATCGCATTCTCGCCCCACTGTTAGGAGATTTTTATGGAGATTGTTTAGAGCGAGGTGACCTTCAGCTTGAGTATGAACAGGGCAGTCTCAAGGTTGTCTATGGAAGTTTGAAGCTACCAATTCGGTTAGAGTCTTATCGTCATTTTATTCGACCTGATCTTGACAGCTTGACTCAAAAGTTAGGTAAAGAAAATGCATCTCTGATCAAGCTGATGGGAGTGCTTTATATCATTGAAAATGTCTCATCAGTCGCAGAACAACGCCAAGAACAAAGCAGTTTTGCTAAAGGAATTCTTTGGGAGTTATATCAAAGTGATTCAGACATCCAGGAGTTTTTGGATCGAAATCTTGAAGTTCTCAATGGTGAAAAAGGCAATTCTGAAAGCTTTGACGATTTAGACGAGCTACTTCACGAACAGTTTTTTCGACTTGCTTATTGGAAGACGGCCTCTGAGAGCATTAACTATCGAAGGTTTTTTGCGGTTAACGAACTCATTTCAGTTAAAGTAGAAAACCTGCAAACTTTTGAGAAGAGCCATGCTGCTATTAGTAAGTTAGTTCAAGAACAGAAGTTTACAGGTTTGAGAATCGATCACATTGATGGACTCTCTGATCCGGCTCAATATTTAGAGCGACTGAGGGAGAAGATGGGAGATGTCTACATTACGATCGAGAAGATCTTAGAACTCAAAGAAACCTTACCCGATTGGCAGATTCAAGGCACTTCTGGTTACGACTTCTTGAATTATGTAAACGGCATCTTTTGCAAACAAGATAATCAAGACGCGCTGACCAAAATCTATGCTGACATCGTAGGTTTAGAGTTTGATTATTCGCAACTGGTGCGTGAAAA
The DNA here is from genome assembly GCF_052939515.1 of Phormidesmis sp. 146-33. NCBI lineage: Bacteria > Bacillati > Cyanobacteriota > Cyanophyceae > Leptolyngbyales > Leptolyngbyaceae > Phormidesmis > Phormidesmis sp. 146-33. Next base: position 20,388 of record NZ_JBJPHU010000080.1, on the reverse strand, counting down.
GAAGCGACTCATTTTGGATAAAGATCTGCGGGGCGACTTAGCGAATCTTGCTCATCTGTTGAAGAACATTTCTAATCACTATCGCTTTAGCAACGATTTTACAATCTATGGATTAGAAACCGCGATCGCTGAGATTCTCATTCTCTTTCCCATTTACAGAACCTACGTCAATCAACAGGGAATTGGTGAGGTCGATCGCGCCTACATTCAAGATGTTATTCAAGGAGCGCGAACAAACCTTCCGCTGCTGGTTCATGAATTGAACTTTATTGAAAAACTCTTATTACTGAACTACGACAATTCACTCACGCCAGCCCAAAAAGAGCAGTGGCTTTACTTTGTAATGCGAATACAGCAATACACGGGGCCATTGATGGCAAAAGGCGTTGAGGACACCGTTTTATATGTCTACAACCGTCTGATTTCATTGAACGAAGTGGGTGGAAATCCCAGTCATTTTGGCGTTGCGATCGCTGACTTTCATACCTTCAATCAAGCGCATCAGGCAAGATGGATTCATACCATGAATGCAACTGCGACTCACGACACCAAGCGCGGGGAAGATATGCGAGCCAGAATTAATGTTCTCTCTGAGATTCCGGAGGAATGGGCGCAGCAGGTTAACGTCTGGATGACACTCAATCAGTCTCAAAAAACAAAGCTTGACGGATTAGAGATGCCCGATCGCAACGACGAATATTTCTTTTATCAAACGCTGGTAGGTGCCTTTCCTTTTGATCAAACTGGACAAACTGATTTAGTCGATCGCCTCAAAGAATATATTGTCAAAGCGATTCGAGAGGCAAAGGTTAATACCACCTGGTTAACCAACAATACTGAATACGAAACTGCCTTCACTCGTTTTGTAGAATCGGTTTTAGAGCCTTCTGAACAGAATGAGTTTCTACAAAAGTTCATTCCTTTTCAGCAAAAGGTGGCTGACTATGGAATCTTCAATTCTCTATCACAAACTTTATTAAAGATTACGGCTCCTGGTGTTCCCGATTTTTATCAGGGTGTTGAACTTTGGGAATTGAGTTTAGTTGACCCAGATAACCGTCGTCCGGTGGATTTTGAGCAGCGGCGATCGCTCTTAAAAGATCTCAAATCACGCGCCACAAAAGACCTCCCAGCCTTGCTTTCTGACCTACTCGATACTCGTCAAGATGGCAGAATTAAGTTATTTCTCACCTTCCAAGCACTACAAGCTAGAAAAGATTATTTAGAGCTTTTTCAACAAGGTGATTATTTGCCGTTGGAAGTGACAGGAAGATTCAAAGATCATGTTATTGCATTTGCTAGAAAGTTTGAAAATCACTATGCAGTGACGATCGTGCCTCGCTTTTTGACGGATGTGACTGAGCCAGGAAAGCCTCCGATCGGGTCTGTTTGGCAAGATACTTATATTCAACTTCCCGCATCAACTAAGTGGAAAGATGTTATTTCTGGACAGTCCTTAGAATCTGGAAAAAACATAGAAATCACACAAGTTCTACAACACTTCCCAGTTGCACTTTTGGTAAACGAAGACTGATTCTAGGTTAAAACGCCTTCTTAGTCTGCGAAGGCAGACTTCGCTCTTGTAGGCGCGGTTTGAACCGCCAGCCAAGCTAAAACGATCGCGCTTCGGACTCCAGTTTTGCTGTTTTAACGTGAATTCGATGGAGTTTTTCCGCTTCGTTATTGAGCGCTTCTGCCCCCCAACCCCCCAATTTTGGGGGACTTTCGGACAAGATTTCTCGTTCAAAGTCCCCCAAAATTGGGGGATTTAGGGGGCTGCTCGGATTTGTAACCGCAGCGAGAGATCTCATCGAATTCACGTTGTTTTAAGCGAGAACTTTCCAGGTTCAAACAGGAACGGACACGTCGTGAAGCGAAGCTACCGCACTTTACGCTGCAACGGTGATGTTCTCGATCGCGCTACTCGGAGTTTTCCTAAAAGTTTTGCTGGTTAGGATATAAAAGTACAGAGTAAGGTGTCAATTGTCCTATGTTAGACCCAGCATCTTTTACGGCAGCGGCGATCGCCAAGTTAGCCTTCGACGAATTTATCAAGTCTGGTGCGGGAGAACTCGCCAAAAAGTCTTTGAGTGGTGCAATTGAGCAGGTCAAACATCTACGCGATCGCATTCAAGCTAAATTCAAGGGCAACGATCGGGCTATTACCGCTTTGAGTGAGGTTGAGCAACAGGGGACAGCGGCAGCGATCGAGAAAGCTGCGAAATATTTGGATCTTGAGATGACCGAAGATCCGGCATTTGCAACCGAAATTCAGCAACTCGCGCAAGAGATCACGAATATTCAGAATCAGTCCAACTCCAGCCGCAAATATAACAACTACGGACGCGATCAAATCAATATCGAAACGATTCAAGGCGATCCTAAAATTGGCGGTTCATAGAATGGGACGACAATACGACAATCGAGGGCGCGATCAAATTAACTTCGAGACTGTTCAGGGGAATGTGATTCTTCCTGGAGATCGACGGGTGGAGCGATCGCGCAGTGAATCCATATTGCTCAGGGCAATGGCGGATGAGGTAACTTCTCGGTTGAGTCAATCGCTGCATAATGCGGTGCTGATCAATCTGGACAAGCAGATCCAACCCCAACAGGTGAGGAATCCGCTCAGTGCCGAGATCAAAATTGGTGCGTTGCCGAGTCAGCCGTTGCCACCGGGGACAGAAATTTTGGAGGTGTTTGAGCAAAGTGACATTTCAGGCAGACTTTTGATCTTGGGCGATCCGGGTGCGGGGAAAACGACGACGCTGCTGGATTTGGCAAAGGGATTGGTGGAGAGAGCGATCGCGGATTCTGCCGCTCCGATTCCAGTAATTTTTGCGCTGTCGGCGTGGAAAGACCCAAAACAGGAGATGAAAGACTGGCTGATTGCCGAACTCAAGTCAAAGTATGGGGTACGAATCGACATCAGCAAAAAATGGATCGAGGACAAGCAGCTTTTACCGCTATTGGATGGATTGGATGAGGTAAAGCCAGAGCATCAACAGTCTTGTGTGACTGCGATTAATCGATTGTTGGGAAGCGACGATCGACCTTCTGATTTGGTTGTCTGTAGTCGGCGAGAGGAGTATGAAACCTATCAAACGAAACTACAACTAAATGGCGCAATTTGCTTAACAGGTCTAACCAATGAGCAAATTCAGGATTATTTGAGGCGAGCAAATCGATTTGAACTCTGGCAAATGTTGCAAGACGATGCAGCATTATTGGAGTTAGTGAGAAAGCCCTTGTTTTTGAGTATTACGGTTTTGTCTTATGGAGCGATCGCGCTAGAACAATGGCAACGATCAACCTCAACAGAACTACGTCTGAAGCTTTTGTTTGATGTCTATTGGGAAGCAATGATCACACGAGACCTTGTTGAGCCAAGGTTAAGTGAACAAGGTATTCAAAGCCGAGCTTACGGGAGAACTAAGCCCCCAAGCAGGGCGCAAACTCGACAATGGTTAATTTATTTGACGCAGCAGCTACAAGAAGAATCAGAGACAGAGTTTTTAGTTGAGGAAATACAACCTCAAGTTCTCAGCAAAAAACTTCATCAGTGGCAATACTGGTTACTTCTTTTTTCCATTGCCACATTTTTGACTGGAACAATCGCCGCAATCGGCTTCCTGGTGTATCTCGATGAACTAAACAGCCTAGCCATTACCAATGGAGTTGTAGTATTTGGTTTGTTCGGTGGATTCGTGTTAGCAACAGAGTCCAAGTCTGACGGAGTACGATTGATAACTTACCCTTTAGTCGTTCTATGTTGTTGGCTTTTCAAAAATGAACTACCATCTGAATATAAGGAATACATGCCTATAATTCATAGAATAAATTTTTCGCGTAAGCTACATATAGGGATTCCATCTCTCCGCCAAATAAGAAAAGAGTTTATATATCCATTGAGGTATCAATCATTCGTTTCTTCAAATTTTTTCCTTTTTCCACTGACACCATTTATCTATGCAATTCACACTTTACTAGGAAGTATGGTTTATAGCATGGGAGCTAAAAGGCTAGGATTGAAGTTAAAGAGGAGTGCTAGATACGTTGGTCTAAAATCTTTAGTGGCAACAAGAGGATTGGAAAGCTCACGATATTCACATTACGGTTTTACTATTTTCTTGACGATACAATATGTAAAGCTTTTAAGACTCAAAGGAGGTTGGTTTCTAAATACAGTTTTCAACTTAATTGGGGTACTCTTCACTACTTTTTTGTGGCTCTTGTTCACCCCAATTTCTCTGATCTCCCTATTTTTCTCAAATCAAATTGAGGAAATAAGAACTCCTAACCAAGGTTTATATGAGGGATTAAAGATTGCATTATTTTGTATGCTAATTCAGATTTCTTATATTTTTTCAATTCTGTACTTCAGGGTAGTACCGACAATATCAATTAAAGCTACTTCACTTATTCTTGGCTTCGTACTGAGCTTGACTCTTTTACCATTGATTAAACATCTTTCTCTGCGTGTCATTCTCTTATGCAACGGAGACGCACCCTGGGACTATGCCCGCTTTCTCAACTACGCCACAGAACGCCTCTTCCTTCAGCGAGTCGGCGGTCGCTATCGGTTTATTCACAAACTCTTGCAAGAACACTTTGCGGGGATGAGGGATGAGGGATGAGTAGAATGGAGCTATTGACTTTGAAGGATTAATTATGGCTACTGTCGAATTTCAAGCCAGAGTTGAGAATGGGGTGATTGTCGTTCCTGAAGAATACAAGCAAGACTTAAGCGAGGGAAGCACTATCAAAGTCACCGTAACAAAGCAGCCCAAAAAACGCATTTCAGAAGATGGAATCCTTGCAGAACTGATGCGTCATCCCATTTCAGTGCCCGGAGTTCGATCGATCAGCCGTGAAGAAATGCACGAGCGAACTTCATGACCCGATCGCCTTGCTTCATTGACTCAAACGTTTGGCTTTACAGCCTCATGACTGACCCATATTCCACCGATCTAGAGAACGATCGAAACCATTCTCTTGCGACTCAACTAATCTACTCAGTCGATTTAGTGATTAGTACTCAAGTCATTAACGAAGTTTGCTCAGTCTTAATCAGGAAGGCTGCCTTTACAGAAACTCAAATTCAGCAAGTGATTCACGAACTCTATGACAGTTGCACCGTAGTCGAACTGAACGCAGAAATCCTGCTAAACGCATCAAATTTACGGGTTCAGTATGGCTTCTCGTTCTGGGATGTTTTAGCCATCAGACGCATAGCCCTCTGGCAAAATTGTTCTGCCCACACGGGCACCACTCAAATCGATATTCGACGGTGTAGCATTTGTTAAAGCGGCCCATCGCAGATCGGCAGAGTCAAACTTTGCGCCTGTTAAGTTTGCATTCAACAAGAGTGCGCCCCTCAAATCAGCACCCGTCAAATCAGCATGACTCAAGTTTGCATAACAAAGGTCTGCCCCATGTAGATTGGCTCGACGCAAATTAGCTCCCTCTAGACACGATCGACTTAGATTACTGTGTGACAGATCAACCCCAGCAAAGTCCACCCCACTCAGTCTTGCTTTAGAAAAGTCCGATCGACTCAAGTCTCTTTTACCTACTGCACAGTCTTGAATAAGCTCGTTTAAGTTCATATCTACTCACCACACACTAAGATAGTAGCTTGCACGGGTTATAGGATTGCCGTCATTCAACCGTTAGGTCAGCAGTTACGATTGTTTAGACCCAGTTGTTCTTAACTAAACTAACCCCTGTTCTTCCAGAACGCCTCTACCTCAAAAGAGGGATACTACTAGTTCAAAAGATGATATTCGATTAAGTAGCTGTGTAGTTTAAACATCCATTGCTCTTGATATCTCTGTACAATAGACCCGCTAAGGAGATTTCTAGCAAAGAAGTTACCAACCTTCAAAGAAGTTACCAACCTTGGGAAGCCCCCTAAATCCCCCAATTCTGGGGGACTTTGACTTTCAGAACTCTCGATGGAGACAGCCGGGTAAATTTATTAAAGGAAATCTCCTAAGACACTGAGGGATAGCGAACCGTCAACACAGTAGAATCCGCTTCAGCCAGCCAGGAATGAGCAACCCCCGGCAACCACAAAACATAAGCCCCCGGCACCGACAGCAAAACCTCTTGATCTGGAAATCGCACCCAAAACTTTCCACAAATCAGAATAGAAATCGTAGTGACTTTAGCAGCAGGTGCCCACTGCGATCGCCCCTCTCCAGCGAGATGCACCCCCCACTTCACCTCTAAAGCAGTCGTCGATCGCGGGTCGGCCGATTCTATAAAGTGACCAACAAACCAACCACGATGCTTTTCGCCCTCTGTATGAGCATTACCAACAATAATTTTGGGCTGCATAGATCACGCCTTCTCAACCCCAAAATCTTAGCGACAAATTCAATCAACACAACAACGACTCATCACTAGCCCATCACTAACCACCAAATTCTCACAACTCAAATAGGATTGCTATATTCGTTTGTGATCGACTGGGATTAGGATCACGGTTCTAATGACCTGAGTTAGATTCAGAAGTGCGATTTGATAAAACTAGATGCTTGCGAAGTTTCGTCACGGCGGCGATCGCTCGTTGATGTTTCTCTGGTTCTCCTTGAGCCGAAAACAGCCACGCAGCTTCCTTAAAGTCTCGAATTGCACCAGTTTTGTCACCCAGTTTGCTGCGGGCAACCCCCCGATGAAAGTGGGCAACCGCATTTTGGGCCTCCCGTTGAATTAATGCATTAAACTCCTCAACTGCTTTTAAGTTGTTGCCCAGTTTGAGATTGGCCAAACCGCGCTGCAAGTAAGCGATCGTACAGTTTGCATTTACCTGAATTGCATAGCCAAAATCTTCGATCGCGCCCCCACAATCGCCCGCTTCTAACCGGATCACGCCGCGATTACAATAGGCAATATCATTGCGAGGATTGCTTAACAACGCCCGATTTAGGTCGGCGATCGCGCCTTCTTTGTGACCCAACTCATAGCGAGTCAGCGCTCGATTGTTATAAGCCGCCGAATGGTCAGGATCAATGCGAATGACTTCACTGTAGTCAGCGATCGCGCCCTGCTTATCTCCCAACTCATGACGGGTCAGTGCTCGATTGTAGTAAGCCGCCCCATCGTCCGCATTCAGATCAGGATGGTCAAAGCGATCGATCAGTCCGTTAATCACGTTAGCATTGGTCGTTCGCAGTCCAACCGCCACTTCTGGAAAAGGCTTGCAGGCGGTCGCTACAGGATGAATCCCCAAAATTCCGTAGGTTTCACGGGTCGAAACACACACCAAAAAGTTTTCATCTGTGCCCAACACCTTAAAGCGAAACTGGTTAGGATAGCTGCGCTTGAGTTGAGTAAACTGACTGAGAATAGGCTGCAAAAAGTTTTTGTCTGCTGACCGAGCCTCATGAATCAGCCGAGACTGCGACGAGTCGGACAACTGCCCCAAATGTCCCCAACCAAGGTCTAGACTGCCGCCCCGATCGAGCAGTTCTCGAAACTTAGCGATCAGAGTCGCGTCAAGCAAAGCACGATCGGGGCAAGGAAACACCACAATCAGCCGCGAGGGTGCAGTCTCTAGGGCAGCTTCCAACAGGGCGCGACTGTCAGAAAGACCCGCGATCGGACGGTGCGATCGAGATGCTTTGAGATTGAAAACTAATTCATGTTCAGGTCGTTCGCGCTGCACTTCACCAGACGCTCTCAACTCCGAAAGGTTGGTTTCTGTCCATTCCAGTCGGGTTGTCAAATATTTGATCTGACTTTGCAAAGCGCTGGAGTCGAGAATTTGAGGCAGACGATTGATCCAGGCACCGAGATCTTTTTGTTGGCGATCGAGTTGAGCAACCTGCTGCACACTCGCAAACTGCTGTTGAAGTTTTCCGAGATGTAGCGTAACGATCGCCTGCATTTCGGTTTGAATTTGGGCGCGATCGAGGGCGTTGGGCAGATGATTGAGGCGGTGTTCGAGGGCGGCGATCGTGCTTCTCATTTCGTCAAACACGGCCTGCTCTGGCACTCTCACAATCCTCGACAGTGGTTCCCCGTTTTCTGCTTTAAAGCTCACCCACGAAGCCAGCGTATCTACTTGCTTTCTGAGAATGTGGTTGACCGACTTCATCGGCACGATGGACTGTTCGATCGTCTGATTTTGCTGACGAATCTTCTCGACTTCGGCCATGAGCCGCGCCAATTCTCGCCGAGAAACCAGATCACCGACGACTTTGACCAATCCATCTACATCTTGTCTGAGACTGCTGGCATCAAAGGGCTGGGGCAAATTATTGATGCGGCGATTGATCTGATTGATTTGATCCTGGACGGCTCTAGGAACGGCGGTTTGAGCTTTGGGCAGGTGGTTGAGTTGGGTTTGCAGGTGGTCAAGTTGAGTTTTGAGATGAGCGATCGTCGCTTCTGCACTTTCGACTCGATGGTTGGTTGCGAGACGGTTGAGGTTATTGGATAGAGAAGTGACCGATTCGTTTAGCTGATTGTGGCGACTTCGTAAATCAGAAATTTCTTGGCGCATCTTGCCCAGATCGTGCGTTTCGAGGGGAGCGATCCGGTGAGATAAGTTTTGTTGGAGTTGAGCGATCGTGCCGTCGTTGTGTTGAAGCACAGTCTTTCTCAAGCTGGCAAGATCTTGAAAGCTGGGTAAGGTTTGCACCTGTTGGTCGATCGCTTTCAAATCTTCTGCAACGCGCTGATCAAGCTGTTGAATGCTGGCATTGGCATTGTCTTGCACTTCTTGAGTCAGACGGCGACGATTGACCAGATTGAGCAGCAGCAAAAAAGACATTGGGGCGGCTGTAAACGCAATTTGCTGAGACGCGATCGCCGCCAGTGAGCCAACGCCCGACCCCGCCCAGAGCAAATATTCTGAAACATCCAGCCATTTTGCATTTTTCATCGCCGCCCCTGATTGTTGAGAGTATGTTGCTGAGTAGTTATTTATACGTAGACTACTGAGATTGCTACTCCCTACTACAGGAGCGATCGACCCAAATCAGGAAAGCCAGCATTTTGAGTGAATCGCAATTCGATAAAATTCTTCACTACGGTTGTCTTCACTACGGTTGTCAAGGAGGGCGTTGCTGAATCATGGGATGAATTGCCCCAATGCGAAGGGGAACCAAATGTTCAAAGTCCCCCAGAATGGGGGATTTAGGGGGCGAAAAGCTTGACGCTTCTCACAGATTCATCCCTCCAATCAGCAAAGGGCTATGGGCGGCGGGTGCAGGAGAGTGTGTTTGAGTGTTTTTTGAATTTGGATGAGATGAAGGGGTTGCATGAGAAGGTGAGGGGTCGGGTAAAGCCGGAGGATAATGTGCGGTTTTATTGGGTGCCCAAGGAGGCGGTGCCGAGGGCGTTGACGCTAGGAAGCCCACCACCAGAGCCGCCGCCAGAAGTTTATATTGTCTAGGACGATTATTTGAGTTAGGATATTGCCTGATGACCTCCACAGGTCGCCCGATCTCTGAAACCCGCATTCTTGCGTTACCCTCTGGCGGTTTGTTGCCCCGTATAGCTTTCAGCCTCTGATCATGTCTGGTTTTGGGCTGTGGGTGAGGTAATGACAGTCTCAAAAGAGACCTCTGGCGGTTTAGCGTCTGGAAGCGGCTCTGGGCAAGGGTTCCTGGAAGGTACGGTTACCGATTACCTCAAATCGGATTAGTTGGAAACACTTTTTAGCTTCTGCGGACGGTGCGGGGGGTTTAACGGTTACCGATTACCTCAAATCGGATTAGTTGGAAACTGCTGTTGCTGTCCCAGGGAATTGATTGTGGTAATGGGTTACCGATTACCTCAAATCGGATTAGTTGGAAACTCTCCTAGTCTAAATTTCCCAACCAAAGTTGGATTTGAAGGTTACCGATTACCTCAAATCGGATTAGTTGGAAACAGCTCTTCGTACGCTGGAATGGTGTAATCTATGTGTTCGGTTACCGATTACCTCAAATCGGATTAGTTGGAAACTAGCCGTCGCGAGCAAAGTTGCCTTGCAGTTCATCGAGGTTACCGATTACCTCAAATCGGATTAGTTGGAAACCCAAACTGAGGAGATGGAACATGAGTGTCAACTTGCTGTTTACCGATTACTTCAAATCGGATTAGTTGGAAACACCTTCCTTGCAGGATTTATAACAGCAACACAAACAAGTTTACCGATTACTTCAAATCGGATTAGTTGGAAACCCACCTTCACCACCTTGTCCACCTTCACCACCTTGTCGTTTACCGATTACTTCAAATCGGACTAGTTGGGAACGTGCCTCCACGATTATCCTCGATAACTCAACATCGAAATATCAGTTAGGGACTTGCAGTTTGATACTATCCCAGTCCATTCAGTCCAATTTCTTGTAGAGACTCTCACCCCCCTGCCTACGGCATCCCCCCTTATCAAGGTAGGGCCGATTCATTGTGACCAGAGAAAGCTTAGAAGCCTTGAGCCTTCGTTTTACCTCAGAGCAACGTGAATTCGATGGAGTTTTTTCGCTTCGTTATTGAGCGCTTCGCCCCCTAAATCCCCCATTCTGAGGGACTTTGAATCAGCATAATTTCTTTGAACTCTGGAATTTTTTCTTGGTCAAAGTCCCCCAATTTGGGGGATTTAGGGGGCTGAAGCCGATTCAAACGAAGCAAGTCCCTCTCATCGAACTGACGTCAGATCAGGCTTGAACGAACTAATCAAAGTTACAAGTTTTCTCTCACGACCATGAATCGGCCCTACCAGAATTGGGGGGTTGGGGGCAGAAGGACAGAAATCGAAGCGAAATGTTTTTACGCTCTAAATCGACTCACTTGTTGCAGCACGAGTTCTAACAATTCTTGGGCCGTAAATGGTTTGGGCAAAAAAGCTTGAACACCCGCACTCGATGCTTTGACTTTCATTTCGGTTGTAGAAAGCCCACTCATCGCTACTATTCGAGCCGTGGGATTGAGCTTTCGTAATGTGTAGACGGTCGAAGCGCCATCTAGAGCAGGCATCATCAGATCAAGCAGGACTAATCGAATCTCATCCTTGTGCTCGGCGTAGAGGGCGATCGCTTCCACTCCATCCTGAGCCGTCAACACGCGATAACGACAATCTTCGAGCGTCACCTTCACGATCTCCCGGATAAAGGCTTCATCGTCCACCACGAGAATTAACTCACCATCACCCGCCGGAAGTTCGGGATCTTCGGTTTGGAGAAATTCTGTCACCTGGACGGCTGGCAAGAAAATTTGAAACTGAGTGCCTTCTCCAAGCTGACTTGAAACGGTGACAAATCCGCGATGGCTTTTGACAATTCCGGCGACGCTAGAGAGGCCGAGTCCTGACCCTTTGCCGATCGCTTTGGTCGTAAAAAACGGCTCAAACATTCGATCCAACACTTCAGGGGGAATGCCCGTCCCGGTATCTGAAATGGTCACCACGACATAAGGGCCGCCCTGCGCGTCAAGGTGCTGTTGAGCTTCGTGATCGGCCAACCGTTGGTTACGAGCCGTGATTTTCAGCGTTCCGCCCTCTGGCATTGCGTCGCGGGCATTGACACAGAGATTCATCAACACCTGATGGAGTTGGGTGCCGTCTCCCGAAATCATCCACAAATCTTGAGGCACATCGAGACGAATATTAATCGACTTAGGAAAGCTGGCATACAGCATGGTTTTGAGTTCGGCGATCACATGGCGAATTTGCAGCGTGATAAACTTGCCCTCTGCCCCGCGCGTAAAGGACAGCATTTGATTGATCACACCACTGCCGCGTTTTGCACTCTCAACCAGCATGTCTAAAAACTCCTGGGTACGATCGTCACAGTCCGTCAATTTAAGCTGCAACAGTTGAGAAGCCGCCAGGATCGGCGTGAGAATATTATTCAAATCGTGGGCAATCCCACTGGCCAGGGTGCCGATACTTTCGAGCCGTTGAGCACGAAGCAGTTGGCCTTCGAGATGTTTTTGCTCGGTGATATCGGTATCGACAATCAGAATGGATTTGGGATGGCCGACTTCGTTTCGCATCAGCGTCCAACGGCTCGCGACGACCACTCTTTTTTCGTCTTTGGTGAGCGTGTGCAGTTCGCCTTGCCACTTTCCCGTCTCGATTACGGTTTGTAGGGCTGTTTCAAGCTGAGGGGAGCCGTCTGGGTAGAGTAATACGTCGGCATTTTGCCCGATCGCTTCCTCACCTTTCCAGCCATAGAGCCGCTCTGCCCCCTGATTCCAGAATGAAACAAGACTGTCTAGCCCGCGCACACAAATCGCATCGGTGGTCACTTCTAGCAGCGCCGCCTGTTCTCGAATTTTGCGATCGGCTTGAGTGCGTTCGATCGCGTAGCGCATTGATCTCAGCAAAAAACTGCCGTTGACTTCCCCTTTGGGCAGATAGTCCTGTGCGCCCTGCTGCATCGCTTGAGTCGCCAACCCCTCGTCATCCAGACCCGTCAAGACAATGATCGGCGTGGCAGGCGTTTCTTGATGCAGACGAATAAAAGTTTCTAGCCCTTCGCTATCTTTGAGCGACAGATCCAAAAGAATCACATCGACACTTTGCTGGGCCAGACTGCTCAATGCGTCTCGCAAGGTTTCAACGTGGGTCAGCGTAATTTGACTAAAGGCGTTTGCCTGCCTGAGATGCACTTTGAGAATTTGGACATCACCGGGATTGTCTTCGACCAGCAAGACCTTGATCAGGGGAGGGGTCATAGGCTCCTTTCTGGCGGCAGTTTGACGATCGTAAACCAAAAGTCCTCGATCGATTGCACCGTCTTTACAAACTGATCAAAGTCAACAGGCTTAGTGATAAAACAGTTGGCAAACTTTTGATAAGCGCTGAGAATATCTTCTTCTGCTTGAGACGTGGTTAAGACGACGACAGGAATGCTGCGGAGGGTGCGATCGGCTTTGATTTCGGTCAGGACTTCCCAGCCATCTTTGCGCGGCAGATTCAAATCGAGCAAGATCAGATCGACCCGTGGAGTCTCAGTGTAAGGGGGGCGCTGATGCAGAAATTCTAACGCCTCGACTCCATCGCCCACGACATTGAGATTGATCAACAGCTTGCTGCGGGCCACCGCCATCTGAGTCAGCCGCACGTCACCAGGGTTGTCTTCGACTAACAGGACTTGCAGAGGTTGATGATGGGGTCTAAACGTCATGATCGAGCGATTTCCTGATCAGCAATGGTGAAATAAAAACTTGATCCTTGACCGGGCTGTGATTCTACCCAGAGCCGCCCACCGTGACGCTCTACAATTTTTTTGCAGACGGCCAACCCGATGCCTGTTCCGGGGTAGTCGGCTCGATGGTGTAATCGCTGAAAAAGTAGGAAGATACGATCGCGGTATTGTGATTCGATACCAATTCCATTATCACGCACTTCAAACACCCATTCTCGTTCTTGACGGGTGGCATGGATTTGAATCTCAAGGGGACGAGTGCGATCGCGAAACTTAATCGCATTGCTGACCAGATTTTGAAACAGTTGGGTGAGTTGAGATGCGTCGCCTTTGATTTCGGGGAGCGGTTCGCCTGTGATCGTGGCTCCACTTTCTTCGATGGCCATTTGTAGATTGGCGATCGCTCGACCCAACAAAACGCTGCAATCAACGGATTCAAAAACTTGCTCTCTGGTGTTGACTCGCGAATAGGATAAGAGATCTTGAATCAGCGATCGCATGCGAGTCGCGCCATCGACCGCAAAATGAATAAACTCATTGGCTTCGGCATCCAGTTTGTCAGCATACAGTTGTTCTAAAAGCTGCAAATAGCTGGTAACCATGCGTAACGGTTCTTGCAGATCGTGAGAGGCGACGTAAGCAAAGCGCTCTAATTCGGCATTCGATCGGGCGAGTTCTTCGCGTTGGCGAGTTTCTGTTTCCAACAGTTCGGCTTGAGAAAGGGCAATCCCGATCTGGTTGGCGAGTTGCTGCAACAAATCAGTTTCAGAATCGACCCACTGGCGCGGACTAGAGCATTGATGAGCAATCAGCAGCCCCCAAAGATGATCGCGCATCAGCACCGGGACGACGAGATTGGCTTTGACCTCAAACTGCTGCAAAAACTCTAAATGACAGTGATCAATGTTTGCCGTTTCGACGTTGGTGATCGCGTTGACTCGACCTTGCCGATAGCGTTCTCGATAGTCTGGAAAGCACGGATCATAGATATCTCGCCCCAAGACTACCGTATAGCCTGGAACGACCGATTCTTGCACCACTTTCCCCGATCCATCGGCCCATAGGCGAAAGATCAACACGCGATCGGCTTTTAAAAGCTGTTGAACTTCGGTCACAGCCGTTTGCAAAATCTCATCAGATTGCAGCGATCGCCGCAGTTTGAGCGTAATTTCTGCAAAGAGTTGCGATCGTTCTTGCTGCTGTTGTAATTCGGTTTGGGCGCGATTGAGGTCGGTGATCAGGCGCATCCGTTCGACCGCATTGTGAACCGCGAGACAAAGGCTCTGAGGAGTCATTTCACTCTTGAGCAGATAATCTTGTGCGCCCTGTTTCATCACTTGAATGGCGGTCGCAGCGTCTCCCCGGCGAGTCAGCACCACGATCGGCAGCAACACTTGACCCGTTTGAGCCTTCAATCGATCGAGAAACTTTAGCCCCAGACCATCATCAAGCAATACGACATCGGGCGATCGTTGACCACACAGCGCCAATCCGGTTGACCCATCCTCTGCTTCTAAAATCTGGTAGGTGTAGCGATCGTCTTGCAGCAATGCCCGCCGATAGGTTTCTCGATCTTCAGCGCACTCATCGACAATCAAAACGGTCTGCTGGAGTTGAGCATTCATAAGGGGCCCAGCTTTACTTTTCTAAAGGGCTTTTAAAAAAGGTAGAAGCATCAAGCCACGAAACCAGCTTGCAACTTCTCCACTCTTTAAAGCTCGGAATAACTACTTATATCATTTCAAGTTTGACACCCTGTCTTTTGACAAAACCCGATCGCCCCTTCATTCTGATAGTCTGCTTTCTTAGCGTTGACGTGAGAAATGATAGACCTGTTTTTGGTCATGATGTTGGGATTTTTGGGCAGCTTTGGGCACTGTGTCGGCATGTGTGGGCCCTTGGCGGTTGCCTTCTCGCTGTCTAAAGAACAAACTTCTGACTGGCGATCGTCTCTGCTGTTTCACGGCTTGCTGAACCTGGGGCGAATTTTGAGTTACGTGCTGGTGGGGGCCGGGATTGGGGCGATCGGTTCTGTTTTGTTAGCAGGCGGACAGCTTGCAGGCATCGAAAGTGACTTGCGGCAAGGCTTGGCGATT
The DNA here is from genome assembly GCF_052939515.1 of Phormidesmis sp. 146-33. Classification (NCBI taxonomy): domain Bacteria; kingdom Bacillati; phylum Cyanobacteriota; class Cyanophyceae; order Leptolyngbyales; family Leptolyngbyaceae; genus Phormidesmis; species Phormidesmis sp. 146-33. The sequence goes on along the minus strand of NZ_JBJPHU010000080.1, from coordinate 5,144 downwards.
TTTACAGGGCTGCTCTTGATCTGGATGGGTCTGTCTCAAATCAATCCCCAATTTGCCAAACTGCCGATTCCTCACCCCTTTCGACAACACAGCCTGCATCAAACCCTCAACGCTGGCATGATCAAACTGTCGCTGCATTCCCATTGGTGGACACCCTTCATGCTGGGACTGATGTGGGGGCTGATTCCCTGTGGGTTTCTGTATACCGCTCAACTCAAAGCTGCCGAAACCGGAAGCCTCTGGAAAGGAAGCGAAACCATGCTGGCCTTTGGATTGGGGACACTGCCTTCGATGGTGGGGGTGGGATTGTCTGCCTCATTGCTAAGTGGCGATCGCCGCAGTCAATTATTCCGAATGGGCGGTTGGGTAACGTTGACGATCGGGCTGCTGACGTTGCTGCGATCGAGCGAAATGCAAGACTTTACAGGTCACGCAGCGTTGTTGTTTTTAATGTTGGCGTTGGTGGCCCGTCCGATTAGTCGGCTGTGGGCGGCTCCTTTCAAGTATCGGCGTGCTTTGGGCGTGGGCGCGTTTATTTGTGCCGTGGCTCACACCTTGCACATGGTGCAGCATACGTTGAATTGGAACTTGGACGCGATCGCTTTCATGCTTCCAGAACAGCAAGCGGCACTATGGGCAGGCGTTTTGGCGCTCACGTTGATGGTTCCTGCGGCGGTTACGAGTTTCGATCGCATGGTGACCGCTCTCGGCCCGCTTTGGCGACGCATTCATTTACTCAATTTGCCTGCTCTGATGTTGGCCGTGGGCCATACGTTGTGGCTCGGTTCGCATTACTTTGGGGCGTTAGAAGCGTCGGCTAATCGTTGGCTGTGGGTGGGGTTGTTGGTGGGGGCAGCGATCGTCGTTTTCCTGATTCGTCTGCGTTGGGTTTGGTCACTCTTTTCATTACAAAAATATTATGCGTCGGTTCTCAAATCTAAATAAGTCGATCGTGGGTTTCCTGCTTCCCTGGCTGCTGTTGGCTCCCGTTGTGGCACACGAAATCGAAACCTCTAGTGATGTTGCGGCTACGTTTCACATTGAGCCAGGTCACAATCCCAAGGCGGGCGTTCCGTCTAAGGCGTGGTTTGCGCTGACTCGTCGAGGTGGACAAATGATTCCGCTGTCTCAGTGCAATTGTCAGTTAGCGGTCTATCCCATTCCTCACCAAAAAGGAAAAACGCCCCCCCTATTAAAGCCCGCTCTCACTTCGCTCAATGTTGAACGGTATAAGGGAATTCCGAGTGCAGCGATCGTCTTCCCCAGAGCCGGACGATATGAATTAGAGCTAACCGGAAAACCCAAGCCAGGTGCCAACTTTCAGCCCTTCAGCTTGTCTTATACCGTAACGGTAAGTCGATAGGGAAGTGAGGCGTGAAGATCCAGTGTAGAGATTGAAATCTGTGCCTATCCTAAACTTTTTACAGAACTGGAGGAGATTGTCCTGACCGTCTATCCCAAATTCAGCGTCCCCTCACTCCTCACTCCTCACCCTTCAAACCTCACACCTCAACTTCGTCTGCAACAACAAGCCATACTCCAAACTTTCGACGACGGCTAGATAAGAGGCTTCGAGAATGTTGCCGGATACGCCTACGGTCGTCCAGCGTTGATAGCCGTTACTCGACTCGACCAAGACACGAGTTTTGGCAGACGTTCCTGCGGTGCCGTCGAGAATCCGCACTTTGTAGTCAGTCAGATAGCAGCGATCGATTTCTGGGTAAAAGTTCACCAACGCCCTTCGCAAAGCGGCATCCAGTGCAGAAACGGGCCCATTTCCCTCGGCCGCTTCGAGAATGTCTTGCCCATTCACAGACAGTTTGACGGTTGCCAGCGATTTTGTATTGGGCATCTCACCTGGCACCATGTCGTAGTGCACCTGAAAGCCTTTGATTTGGAAGGGGTGCGATCGCTGCCCCAAGGCTTCTCTCATCAACAATTCAAAACTCGCCTCGGCTGACTCAAACTGATAGCCCTCACTTTCGAGATCTTTGAGGTGTTGGAGAATCTGCCGACAGGTGGGATCTTGGCGATCCAGATCGATGCCCAGACTGCGTGCTTTTGCCAACACATTACTCAATCCCGCCTGGTCAGAAATCACAATTCGCCGCCGATTGCCAATCAGTTCTGGCGGCATGTGTTCGTAGGTGATCGGATTTCGCTCGACGGCGCTGACATGAAGCCCGCCTTTATGAGCAAAGGCCGACAGTCCTACAAAGGGCGCGTGATCATCTGGGGCAAGATTGACGACTTCACTCACATAGCGGCTCATCTGGGTCAATTTCGCCAGGGCTTCGGGTTGAATGCAGTCATAGCCTAACTTCAGTTGCAAATTGGGAATCAGCGAACACAGATTGGCATTACCGCAGCGCTCCCCATAGCCATTGATCGTTCCCTGCACCATCCGCACACCCGACATCACAGCCACGATCGCATTCGCCGCCGCCATATCCGAGTCGTTGTGTGTATGAATGCCAAACTGAGGCAGTTGATTGAAGTTCTCTGCACTCCTCACGCCGCTCTCCTCTCTCCTCACTTCTTTCACCACTTCTTCAACAATCCGGCTAATTTCATGAGGCAATGTGCCGCCGTTGGTGTCGCAAAACGTGATCCATTCGGCCCCGGCTTCGATCGCCGCTCTCACCGTCTTCAACGCATAACCTGGATTGTGTTTGTAACCATCGAACCAATGTTCTGCATCATAAATAATTCGGCGATCGTGGCTGCGAAGATACGCGATCGTGTCTCGAATCATGGCCAGATTCTCATCCAGCGTCGTTTGCAGTCCTTCCGTCACATGCAGATCCCAGGATTTGCCAACGATCGTGATCCATTGAGTTCCCGCGCTCAGAATGGGTTGCAGCATCGGGTCAGTCGCAGCCGTTTTGCCCGGACGACGGGTATAGCAGAACGCAACGACCTGCGATCGCTTCAACGGTTCTTCTTTAAGCTGCCAAAAAAACTGCACATCTTTGGGATTGGCACCCGGCCAGCCGCCTTCGATAAAAGGAATTCCTAAGTCGTCCAGTTTGCGCGCAATTTGCAACTTGTCAGCAACCGAGAGCGACAATCCTTCTCTTTGGGCACCATCTCGCAGCGTTGTATCATAAATCCAAATTTGATTTGCAGCATCTAAAGTCATGGAAGCAGCCTGAAACTATTGTAAAAAACTTTCCGGTGCCCTTTGTGAGCAGACTTTGACCATTTTGAAGGAATCTTGCGATCGTCCTCTCGATCACCACAGGAAACGTAACAGTCAAGAAGGTTCCAAAAAGCTAGAACTTTGATGTGCGAAGAGGTAAGGTACGATCGAACCTATTCGTCACTCCAAGCTAGAACCTGATGCCGAGCGTCTTCATCAACCCCAAAACTGATTTCGCCTTCAAGAAGATCTTTGGCTCCAAACACAGCAAAGACATCTTGATCAGTTTTCTTAATGCGTTGGTATATGACGAGCAAGACATGATTCAAGACTTGATTATTCTTGACCCTTATCAAGCACCTCGCATCAAAGGCATCAAGGATTCTTATCTAGATGTCAAAGCCACCCTTGCCGATGGCAAAACGGTGATCATTGAGATGCAGGTGTTGAATGTGTTGGGATTTGAAAAACGCGTGCTATACAACGCTGCCAAAGCCTTCTCGATTCAGCTTGGCGTGGGAGAAGACTACACGTTGCTCAATCCAGTGATAGCTTTAACCATTACAGACTTTGAGATGTTTCCGGGCAATGACCGCATTCTCTCGCGCTATCGGCTCAAAGAGAAAGACGACTTGACAGACTACAGCGATGATATTGAACTAATCTTTGTCGAGTTGCCTAAGTTCAAAAAGACACTCGATGAACTCGAAACGCTGGTAGACAAGTGGCTATATTTCCTCAAGTCAGCCAATCAGTTGGAGTCGATTCCCCCCCAGATGGGTAAAGTGTCAGCCATCAATCACGCTTTCACCGTGGCAAAACAAAGTAAGTTGAGCCGCAAAGAGTTAGAAGTGCTGGAGAAACGAGAGATGTTTTTACACGACAACCGCAACGCCATTCTCAAAGCCAGACAAGAGGGCGAAACCAAAGGACGACAGGAAGGACGACAGGAAGGACGACAGGAAGAGCGGCTAGAAATTGCCCGATCGCTCCTCGATCTTCTAGATGCAGAAACGATCGCTCAAAAAACAGGACTGACGATCGCGCAAGTCCAGCAACTCAGATAATTTAGAATAGCCATCAAAATCCTTTCGAGTGGAAAAGACCAGAACTCTGGCTTGTCGATCGCGGGACTGTACGATAGCCGAGGGCAAGTCTACCGTCACCTTGGAAACTCAGCAGAAAGCCGAAACCCTGCTGAAGCCCAGAAAAACTACAGACTTGCAATTAGCGACTACCAAAAATCAGCCGAACTCTGCAAACTTGAAGGCGGCTCGGTATGTTCAATGATTTTGGATGATGTTGAGTGGGTAAAAAAATCACTTTCAGAGGTCGATTCTCAAAACTAGCGTCATCCACATTACAGAGTTTTAAGTTTTGCAACTGCTCAAATGAGTGCGGCTACCCTGTGAAGTACACTAAGCAATGATTCTAGAGGTTTGACTGTAATCTTTACCGTCAGACTGACAGACTACAGATATTGCAAAACCATAAAGCACTCATCTGGAGCCTTTAATAACATGTCTCACGCTGTCAAAATTTATGACACCTGCATTGGTTGTACCCAGTGCGTCCGCGCTTGCCCTACTGACGTTCTAGAAATGGTTCCTTGGGACGGCTGCCGCGCAGGTCAGATTGCGTCTTCTCCTCGTACAGAAGACTGTGTGGGATGCAAGCGGTGCGAAACTGCCTGCCCCACCGATTTTCTCAGCATCCGGGTTTACCTGGGCGCAGAAACTACCCGCAGTATGGGCTTGGCTTACTAAAGCAACTCTCATACAGCCATTTTCAATTCATGTGGGTTCAAACAACAGGGGGCGATTTTGCCTCCTTTTTTTGTGAGATAGAGGGATGAGGGATGAGGGCGGAAGCATCCCAATTGTGCAAACTCTCGGATTTCCCTCCTCACGAAGTGGGGCGAGAGCTTTGCCAGCCCGTCTAGTAAGTGCCTATCCGAAAACTTGAATTGCCCTGACGACAATACAAGCACAGGATAAGTGCA
>NZ_JBJPHU010000079.1:0-33093 GCF_052939515.1 Phormidesmis sp. 146-33 | reverse complement strand
CATGCAGACTGAAGTTTTCAGTGAGCTATTTCCGTTGCTGGCTGCGGCCAATCCAGAGACCTTAGACTGGCTCCTATCCGTGGCAACTGAGCATGAGTACCCGTCTGGCAGAGCCGTTTTGATGGAGGATGCTTGGGGAAATGCTGTCTATTTTGTGGTGAATGGCTGGGTCAAGGTGCGTCGGCACTCTGGAACGGGTGAGGATGTGGCGACGCTGGCGATTTTGGGACGGGGCGACTTTTTTGGTGAGATGGCGATCTTGGATGAGTCGCCGCGATCGACCGATGTGATTGCCCTGTCGAATGTGCGTCTCTTGAGCATTTCAGCACAGCGATTTATCCAAACCCTCTTCAAAGATCCGCAGCTACACCATCGGATGCTGCAATTGATGGTCAGACGACTGCGCCAAACCAATTTTCGCTTTCAACTCCGCAACCAACCGCCTGCAATCAAGCTGGTAAATACGCTGGTGGCACTGGGTGAAAATTACGGACAGGAGTCGGGCAGCGGGACGGATATTTTCAACGTTCCGGCGAAAGACCTGGCGGATGTCTCAGATATCAGCGCCGACGAGACGACCAAAATTCTAGAGAAGCTCGACAGCAAAGGCTGGATCAAAATCGATCCAAGTAAGCAGGTAATTCACCTCGTCAACCTCAAACAGTTGATGAATCTGGCGGGTAAACGATAAGTTGTCCTGCTTATGTTTCAGATACAGCAGGAATTTGAAGTTGATCCACCAGCCTCAAGATCAAGAATTACGTCCCGCCATAACTCCACCATCCACATTCCAGGTCGCCCCCGTGATCCAGGAGGAGTGATTAGACATTAAGAATGTGATAACCCCTGCAACATCGATAGGTTGTCCGACACGCCCGATCGGATGAAAGTCATTGAACCCTTGTAGCGTTGTATGAATGTCTTCCGGCTTAATGAACGCTCCATAGATCGGAGTTTCTACGACAGCAGGCGCAACCGCATTCACCCGAATTTTGTACTGACCGAGTTCCATTGCTAAGTGTTGTGTGAGCGAATGTAAGCCTGCCTTTGCCATTGAGTAAGCAGAAGATGGGGTTGCTAATACCGCTTGATGTGCCCACATTGAGCCAACGTTGACAATTGCACCGCCTTGTTTCTGCTGTACCATATTCCGAACGACCTGCTGTGTTGTGAAGAAGGTGCCGTGATTGAGGTTGAGATAGCGATCGTAGTCTGCCTCTGAGTGTTCGAGAAATGGCTTTGGCAGAAAAACACCCGCAGCATTTACGAGGTAGTGAACATTCGTGAGTTTGGTAGCAATTTGATCAGCCAGCCGAAATGTATCTCGGCGATCGCTGATGTCTGCCTGCCAAATTTGGATGTTCCCGTACGGTTCGAGATCAGATGCCGTTGCTTGAAGTTTTGCAAGATTGCGTCCGATAATGGTGACGATCGCTCCTTGGCTGAGAAGACTTTCTGCAACTGCTCGTCCAATACCACTGCTCCCACCGATGATGAGTGCTTGTTTTTGCCTAAACTCTGAGTACATGATTACTTCCTTTCCGAGGCAATAGATGGTAACTACAGCATCTTAAGCAACTGAGCACGAGTAGAAAAGTCAGCACTTTTGGGTGGGGTACTTACTTTCTGGTAGAAATTAAGGCAGGACGGGAGAAAATTTTTGAGTTATGCAAAATGAGTAGAGGCAAACCAGAAGTAACTTCAGCCGCAATGCTGGAATACATCGTTGGCTGTAAATGGTCAATCCGAATTTTGACGTTGATTCGCCAAGGAGTGAATCGTCCCGGAGCTATCACGCGATCGATTGATGGACTGACGACCAAAGTCCAAGGTGACTGCCTGAACAAAATGGTAGGCTTCGGGATTTTAGAAAGGATTGCTTACGGAGAAATTCCGCCGCGAGTTGAGTACAAGCTAACCAGTTTTGGGCAACGCTTCGTCTCAATTTTGGATGCTGTTTCGGAGTTGCAGCACGAAATAGATGCTGCCAACCAGTAGCACGAGGTATTGGAGCCAATCGACGAAAAACGATCGGCTAGAGTTGACAATCTCTGCTCAGGATAATGGATGAAGATGACTGTATCCAAAACCCACTGCGGTAGGTTCGATAGACTGATACTGCGATCGCTTACATATTAGTCAGAACCGCAATTCGCACAATCCTTAACCGCTAATCAAGGCTTCTACAAACTCGTAGCTAGAAAACGGGCGCAAATCTTCGATGCCTTCTCCCGCACCGATAAAGCGAATCGGTAACCCCAACTCTTCAACGACGGCCAGCGCCACGCCTCCCTTTGCGGTTCCATCCAGTTTGGTCAACACAACGCCGCTTAACTGAGCCGCTTGAGAAAATACCTGCGCTTGTCGTAAACCATTTTGTCCCAGTGTGGCATCAAGAACTAAGAGCGACTCAACTTTTGCGTTTACCGCTTTTTTGTCAATGATGCGACGAATCTTGCTCAATTCATCCATCAAATTCTTTTTGTTTTGCAGCCGCCCCGCCGTATCTACCAAGAGAAGTTCTGTACCTCGTGATTGGGCCGCCGCGATCGCATCAAACACCACTGCCGCCGGATCGGTATTTTGTCCCGGATTGGCAATTACTTCCACGTCGCTTCTTTGACCCCAGACCTTCACCTGCTCGACCGCCGCAGCCCGAAACGTATCGGCAGCCGCAATCAGACATTTGTAGCCAGACTTTTGAGCAATGTGAGCCAGCTTGCCGATCGTCGTCGTTTTGCCAGCCCCATTGACTCCAGTAATTAGCCAGATGTTGAGCGTGTCTTTTTCGGGCACAAAAACAGGCGTGTGAGCAGACTGTAGCGGACGATCGAGTAATTCTCTCAGCAGTTGTTTGAGGTAGGCGATCGCTTGCTCTGGTGGCAGCACTTCTTCTCGCAATCTGGCTTGCAGCGCATCGATAATCTTATCGGTGGCTTCAACGCCTGCATCAGCTTGCAAAAGCAGCGACTCGATTTCTGTGACGGCATCCTGGTTGAGCGGCCCTTGACCGACGATTGCCTTGAGACGATTAACCAGATTGCGGCGAGTTCTATCCAACCCTTGGCGCAGACGTTTGAGCCAGGTAATTTCTTCGAGGGTGACATCTTCAGCGCGACGACCTTGAGCCGCCAGCACTTCGGTTGACCAGAGAAAGCCTTCATCCAGCGTGAAATCAGGAACTACCAGTTCAGGTTGGGCCGTTTGGACGGCAGGCTCTGGCTCCTCTACGATCGCCGTTGCTCGAAGTCTCTCTAAACGGGCTTCTCGCTCTGCGTCAGCCTGCGCCCAAAAAGGGAGTGGTGCAATTTCGGCAGGCGTTTCATCAACCGCAAAGACGGCCGTTTCAGGGATAGCTTCTTCTATCAGGGCGGCGGTTTCTGGAACTTCGGCAGTCGTGGTTGGGTCGGCGATCGGTTCAGGTATATCTTCAGCAACGGTATCTGAAGGGGATTCTACGATCGCTTCAGTCGGTTCAGCACTTTCTACAGGCGCTTCTTCGGACTGCTGCTGACGTTTTTTAATGTTTTCATAGGCTGCCTTAGCGAAGTTCAAATAATCTTCGGCAACGGCTGGCGGCGCTTCTTCGGTCGGAGTTGGGTCAGGTTCAGGTTGGACAGGTTCAGCGGGTGCCGCCTCGCCTTTTTGATCAAATTTCCGGTTAAACCAATTAAACGTCATTGCCTGTACCTGAATCTTCTCTCATTACTGTAGAACAGAAGCGGAAGCGGGAGTCGTTTGCAGCGCTAAGTCCTCACAGATTTCCCCACAGATTCAAGGTTTTGATCCGGCAGGCTGCTGCTCAGTGACTCGACGCAAAACGCCATTGATAAATCGGTGTCCATCTTCGCCGCTGTAGCGTTTGGCAAGCTCGATCGCTTCATTAATCGCCACACGTTGATCGATGCCCAGATAGACCATATCGACGATCGCCATTCTCAAAATATCTTGGTCGATTCGTGCCAGACGGCTAAGTTGCCAATCGACCAGCGCATTTTCTAAGATGGCATCGATTTCTGAGCGTTCTGAAACTAGTCGCGTAATGATTTCGACTGCGTAGTTGCGAACGTCTGATTGGTTGGTGAGTTGAATGAATTCGGGAATTTCGATCGAGCTTCCGACTCGGTTGATAGCAGTTTGAGTGAGTTCGATCGTTTCTCTCAAAATGGCTCTTGCACTCTCGACATCGCTGGTACGAGTTTCACTTTTGAGCAGTTGAGCGTTGCTGCGTTGCAATTCGGCAGAAGCGGTTTCCAGCGCGTCTCTTGCTTCGGTAGCCAGGGTGCGAACGGATGCCACGACCAAATCCTGGAGTTTTTGAGTGGTCAATTTCTCTGGCTTGGCAGGCAGTTGACTAATGCTCAAAAGAGCCAGTTCACGGGCAATTCGGCGGGCTTGCATGGCGGCTTGGGTTGGCTAGGTTCTGTATCGCTTGGCTATCTTAGCAAGTTTGAGGACGGGTCGGGGGTTTAGACCAAAGGGATTTCCCAGGTTTCAGACAGAAGCCTTCATCTCAAAAAATAAGAGGTCAAGATGACCCCCGTTGAAATTCAAAAGCAGGATTCTTCGATCGTCCCAGTTCTAAACGTGATTATTCTTCGAGCATCGCTTGTCTTGTCGTGTCAATTAGAGGTTCCAACGTGCGCTCTCGTTTGCTGCTGACGCTGGTCAACGTTGCCAAAGCTGCCGAATCAGGACTGACGATTCCCCCCGAAATCACCACCTTGAAGGCATCCTCGATCGGCATTGCCAACGTAATTACAGCCGATTCGGGCACGACCGCATACCACCCTGTCGTTGGATTGGGGGTCGTGGGAATGAACACACTCAGCATCTCTCCCGGAAAATGTGATTGCACCTCTGAACCGATCGCTCCGGTCACAAAGCCGATTGACCAGACTCCCACGCGGGGATACTCGACCAAAACGACGCGACGAAAGCGACCATTAGAGTCTCGCAAAACTGTTTCTAGCAATTGCTTCAGAGTTTTGTAAACTGCGCCTGCTAGAGGAATGGCTTGTAGGACTCGTTCACCTACATCAAGCAGCCATCGTCCAGCAATGTTGCGGGCCATCAGTCCAATCAGCAGAATGCAGGACAGAGGCACCGCCAGCCCCACTAAAAAATTGAGCAGATTCACCAAAATGGGCTGCATTCCATCAAACGGGTTAAGTTGTTTGGGAATGCGGGTTAAAAAGTTAATGACCCAGTTTGCGATCGTAATCGTCAGCCAAATCGTAGTGGCCAGCGGAATGACCACCAGCAGACCTGCGATCAGGTCATTCTTTAAGTCTTGTTTGAGGCGTTGGATCACAGGGTGCTTACTCTCCTTCAACTGGCTGCAAGTATCACGGTTAGAAGCTGCCTTTCATCAAGGCAATGAGAAAGATGGATGAGCGCAGCGATGAAATTTTGAGGATGTGCAGGTTTAAAGTGCTCCTCGTCTTGCCTGTTTTTCAACCTTCTTTCTAGAGTTTTAGGAGCGTCTATTACTATTTGTAAAGGTTGTAAAGGAATGTTGCAAGGTTTCCGGTCTCTTTCTCAGGGAAGTTTTCTTATTTAATCATTGATCCCCGATCTGAAATATCCGAACGCGATCGGTATTATTCGTAACATCCTTGTAAAAGCAATGCACAACGATCGTTGGAAACCGATTAGTTTCGATAAACGGCTATTCAAAATCTTGACTGGCTAACCGTTTTAGTCTAGCAGTGATCCGCCTCTGAGATGGGAGGAGCGATCTCTTCGAGATATTTGCCAGAAGCCAATTCTATCTTGTCTGCTGAATGAGGCTGGTGCTGCGGCATATTTTTGATCTCCCAAACTTTGAGCAAGATCAGATACTCATAAAAGGCTTGCAGCGTACACCAGGCAAATCCTGCACGCCCATCCAATAGACCGCCCAAAAAAAAGTACATGTAGATGAAGCGAACGATCGGACGCAAAGGCATTCTCAACGACAGATCCTTTAGCGCTCGTCGCCGTTCAACTTCTGACTTTCCAAAAAACAAACTGCGCCATCTGACCGTACCCTGATCGAGTTGCCGTACGGTTTCGACCGCTTCATTCGTCGAGTAGATATTGTGTTTGTCAATCCAACGACTCAGACCTTTCCCTGACGTGTAGTGAGGATAAGTCTCTTGCAAAAAGCCAGTCGAGCCTTCGACAACTTCGCGCTCAGTGTGACCGTAGTCAGTAAACCAGACCTTTTCTCGCTGAAAGAGGCGGAGTTGGTAGCGAGGATATTGGGTGCTGCGGCGAATCCACTTCCCCATAAACATGACGCGCTCTGCGGCATAATAGCCAACATGTTCAGCCTGCTCGATCGTGTTTAGACATTCTTGAAACAGATCGGGGGTCATCCGCTCATCCGCTTCCAGAATGTAAACCCACTCATGCTTCACCGGAACTTCTTTTAGCATCCAGGTGCGCTGTTTGCCATGACTCTCAAAGCGATGTTGCACGACGCGAACAGGGTAGTGGCTGGCAATCTCAACGGTACGATCGCTGCTCAAAGAATCCACCACTACAACATCATCTGATTGCAGAGCAGACTCAATGCAAGCAGCGATATCGATTTCTTCGTTGTGGGTGAGGATGTAGATTGAGAACATGCGGAGGGGGAAGAAGGGATGAGGGATGAGGGATGAGGGATGAGGGATGGTTTTAGTAGAGTTTGGGCGGTAGTAATCTTTTCAGAGGGTCGGATGCGTTTCGGGAAGATGGGTAGAACGATCGCGCTGTTGTAATGTACCCTTCACGATCCTTGAAATTGGCAGTTTCCTCAAAGTGAATTGAAAATCTTCATCAAAAAAGCGACCCTTGGAGTCCAAAAGATCGCTTGTGATCAACGGATGAAATTAACGGGGGGCGGGGGCTTTGCGACGGGATCTAAAAATGCCCAGTTCGCGCAGGCCTGTCCAAGCGATCGTGGAGTAGCCCAGGGATAAGAGAAGGCTGCTGACTCCAACCCGCAGACCCGTTTTCCAGGATTCGGTTCGGGCTTGCTGCTCAAGTTGCTGTTTGCGATCGCGAATCTGGATCAAGGCTTTGTTGCGCGCTTCTTTGGCCTGACCTTCTAAAGCACCGGGATTGGCTTTTAGCTGGGTCAGTTGTTTTTGCACTTCTTGAAGTTGTTTTAGCTGATCACCTTGGACTTGACCACTGGCGATCGTGTCGTTGAGTCGCTTTAACTGCGCTTCATCTTTGAGCAGAGTACTCAACTGTTCTTGACGTTGCAGCACTTGAGTATCGACCTGTCCTTCGGCGGCAGTTGCTTCTTGAGTAATTTGCTGAATCGCCTGTTCAGACACCTGCCGGCTAGTGTTGAGATGCAGGAATACCAAAACAAAAAACACCAGTCCCAGAATGCTGGCCAAAATCAAAGACCAGAATCTCAGGCTGAAAAACGGCTTGCCCCGCTCAGACGCAAAAGAACCCGTTTCGAGAAAATACGCGACAAACAAAAAGGCAAGCCCCACCATCGGGATAATGCCACGATCGACTAATTGAGGGACGACACCCACAAGCCAAGCTTTCTCAGATCGGAAGGGAATCAGCAGCGAAATGTAATCCACTAGGGAAGACAAAATCAGAATGACTCCGACAATCTTGAGAACGATGGGGGCTGAAGGGAGAGAGTTGGTTGCTTTCATCCGACTAAGACTGGAGTAAGGGTTGAATTCATTTCAAACAAGCTGATGACCAAATGACCGCAGGGGAGTGCTCTTTTTGAGATACCCACGAGGGGTCGGCTCTAGTTCTACAGCGTCAGTTTCTTAAAACATCCGGATAAGCACAGTCGTCCTATCTAATGTTCATCTTCATGGTTCCGCAAGTTCACAGAAAAATCACTAAAAGTTTTCTGAGTGCATTTACCGAGAATGATCTACAACTGAGGGGGCAACCTCTGCGGAAACCTGGTCATTCTACATTAATTGTTTATTCAAGAATTGGGATCTGGGGACAACTTCATCTGAGCGGATGAATGGGTCGTGAATGATTCACCAAAATCAGAAGCCAGAAGACACACAAGATGGCCAACTGAGACTTTTTCACAATACTTGTCTAAACTTCTCTAAATCAGTGAGGACGGTGGTGGAAGAACCTGTAATAAATAAAGCTGTGACGATCAAGCCGATCGCTCAAGGCTTAAATATCTATACTCTGCAAGGCGTTGCGATCAGCCGGGATGGGTTTGGCGTGCCGACGCTGGATGGTCAACTGTTGCTGATTGGGGCGGATGGGGCGACTCGTTCTCTAGTCGATTTAGCCAAGGTGGATTTGGGCATTCCCTTTGCGATCGCTGAACAAACCGGAGATTGGATCGTTACCGTCTCTGCCTATTTGCCCATGCACTATCTCGTCAGGGTCAAGCGCGACGGAACTTATACAAAAATCGCCGACTTCTCAAAAATCGCTGGAGACTTTGGGGCACCGTTTGGGGTGGTGGCTAACGGCTCAGAGTACATCGTCACCCTCTCGACAGACACCACAGCATCGACAGGTCTGCTCTTGCGAGTGAGCGCGGGAGGAGCGATCGCCCCGATCGCAACCTTAACTGAGTTTGGCAATCCGTTTGGAGTTGTGATGAGCGACGGCGATTTTGTAGTGGCTCAATCCAAAGGTCAGTTGGTGCGGGTCAGTCCGATCGGAAAACTTTCTGTCATCGTCGATTTGAAAGCGTCTGGATTTGGCATTCCCTTTATGATTGCAGTGCAGAACGAAGATTTGTATGTGACGACGAATTTGGGACTGGTGGTAAAAGTCGATCGCGCTGGGAAGGTGAAGCCGATCGTCGATCTTCTCAAAGCCCGCTATGGCATTCCTTCAGGAATCGGGTGCAGCGGCAACGACCTGATTGTGACGACCAACTCCGGCCATCTGCTCAAAATTGGTAATAGACCAGAGACTAAAGACCAGAAACTAAAGACTGTTAGTGTCTTTAATTTTTCGCCATCGGTCGAAGAATGATTGGAAGATTTTTGAAACTCTTATCTGGTGGAAGCTCTGAAATGCTGTTTTTTATTCTCTGAGACGTGGCGAAAAATTCGTGACACTAACTAAAGACTAAACACGATGTGCAACTTTTTCCAAACGCTTGAGAATACTGCCCTCACCCTAGCCCTCTCCCCAAGGAGAGGGAACCGGACAATCCTTGAAAGTCTTTCTCCCTGGGGAGAAGGGTCGCGAGGGCTTTGCCCCACTTCGTGAGGAGGGCGAATTAGTTGCACATCGCGTAGATAGAATTCCAGCATCAACTGGATCGAAAAGGGTCAGACGGAGATGTGCGATCGTTTAAAACAAGGCTTTGGGTCGTTTTGAGAGGGCGCTTGGTCACACTGAACTCGCCAGCGATCGCGTCCCTGACATTTTGCGGTGTAGAGGGCAGTGTCGGCCGCAGCAATGAGATCCTGGGTTAGCTTGTCGGCAGTCGGGGTCAAACTGGTGATGCCTAAGCTCAGGGTCACACAGGGATTGACTAACGATTTGGCGTGGGGAATGGCAAGTTGAGCGATCGCCGCTTGAATCTGCTCTGCGACAAAGACGGCTCCCGCCACGTCAGTATTGGGCAAGATGATGACAAATTCTTCGCCTCCATAGCGAGCCACCTCATCCGCAGGCCGACGGATCACTCGATTGATGGTCTGAGCCACATGATAAAGACACGCATCTCCCGCCAGGTGCCCATAGTGGTCGTTAAAGAGTTTGAAATAATCAACGTCACATAAGATCAGCGACAACGGAGCCTGTTCTCTAAGCAATCGCTGCCATTCGTGGTTGAGATGTTCGTCGAAGCAGCGTCGATTTGCCACTTGAGTCAAGCTATCGACCAACGCCAACCGCTGCAAATCTGAATTAGCCTGAATCAGTGCCGATTCTAATCGCTGACGTTCTTGAATTTCTTGCTGCAAGCGCTGGTTTTGCTCCAACAACTGTCTTCTTTGCTGCTGGATCATCAGTTGATTTTGTACTCGTGCCAGCACTTCTGACGCTTGAAACGGCTTGGTGATATAGTCCACACCACCCGCGCTAAAAGCAGCTACTTTGTCAGCGACATCATCAAGCGCCGTCAAAAAAATTACAGGAATGTCGCAGGTTAGCGGGTCAGCCTTCAGGGTTGTACAAACTTCGTACCCATCCATCTGGGGCATCTGAATGTCAAGCAATATCAGGTCTGGAAGCTCGACTCTAATGGTCTGTAGGGCGATCGCCCCACTGGTGGCTTTACGAATTCGGTAGCCTTGACGAGTGAGAAGAAGACTGAGCGCTTGCAGACTATTGAGGTGGTCATCCACGAGCAAGATGTTAGCGGAATCCGAAGTCATCAACGCACTCCTGATGGGGCAATTCAGATTTTGCCATGTTCTGTCATAGAAGCACTAGTCGAAAGGCAAATTCTGAAAATTTTAAAAAGCTTATTACGCAGAATACCCATAGAGTCAGGCGCGAAACCAGAATGTTGTTTACTACGAACAGTAGCATTGCCTATTTCTCGACTCAAACCTTGTTAGGGTTAAGGGCGATCGCACAAGCCCAATTTCTCCAACTTTCTCTAATAACTCTCTGATAACAAAGAGCTTCTAGTTAACGCTGACGATTACTTTGCAAATGGTTTTAGCAAGAGGGTTACAAGAAAGTGAATTTAACCTCTGAGCTTCAAAAAATGGCAGCAAACTTGCAGCGGCGTTGTCAACAGCGAGTACGATCGGCGACAGGTTGCTTAAGGGATGGGTGGGCATGGATTCAGTTGATTTAGCGTTTACTTCGGCATTAGAACAGGCTCGACTGATCCGCCGCAAAGAAGTTTCACCCGTCGATCTGGTTGAGACTTATCTCCAACGTATTCAGCAGCTTAATCCTCAGTTAGGAAGTTACTGCACGATGATGGACGATCGCGCCCTACAAGAAGCCAAAACCAAAACTGAGCAGCTAACCGATTTAGTCAATGATGCAGAATTGCCGCCGTTTTTTGGTGTCCCGATCGCCATCAAAGATCTCAATCCGGTGGCAGAGGTGCCTTGTTCTTATGGAGTCAAGCTAATTCGCAAGCGTGTTGCCGATCGCGATGATTGGGTGGTGACAAAACTCAAACAGGCAGGCTTCATCATTTTGGGCAAAACCACCACGTCGCAGTTGGGATCGTTTCCTTACACAGAGCCTCCGGGCTTTCCGCCTGCTCGCAATCCCTGGAATCTGGACTATACACCTGGCGGGTCAAGTGGTGGATCGGCAGCGGCCGTGGCAGCGGGGTTGTGTGCGATCGCGCAAGGCTCAGATGGGGGCGGATCGGTGAGAGGCCCAGCGGCTTGCTGTGGGTTAGTCGGACTCAAACCTTCACGAGGCCGAATCTCTAATGCGCCTGTTGGCGACCATATGGGCGGCTGTGCGGTGAATGGGCCGATCGGGCGTACGGTTGCAGATGTGGCGGCGTTTTTGGATGTGACCGCAGGCTATGTGACGGGCGATCCTTACTGGTTGCCCACTCCTGATGCTTCGTTTTTGTCAGCGACTCAGCAATCTCCTGGCAAATTGAGAATTGGATACATTACGTCAATTTCACCATTAGGCGAGGCCGATCCGATCTGTCAGTCCGCCGTGCAAAAAATGGCGCAATTGCTTGAGAACCTGGGTCACGAAGTCGAACCGATCGCCCCTGATTTTGGCGACTTAGTAGATCCCTTCACGGTGATTTGGCGCACCCAAACTGATGTCGGAATTCCGCCGTTCTTTTTAGAGAAAGTCAATCGCTGGCTCTGGTGGAAGGCTCGATTTACTCCGGCTAGTCAGTATGTGCGATCGCTGCATAAGCTCCAAAAATTTGCGCGTCAGGTCGTTGCTTTGACGGATACTTTCGACATTTTGCTTTCGCCGACCTACATGCATCCTACGATTCGAGTGGGCGAGTGGGCAAAGCTGAGTCCTTTGAGAACGTTGGAGAAAATCATTCACTGGATCGCGCCCTGCCCTGCTTTTAATGTCAGTGGTCAACCTGCGATCTCACTGCCGGGGGGATTTGATCCAAATGGACTCCCGATCGGCATTCAGTTAGTCGGCCGTCCTGCGGATGAATTCACACTCCTCTCTCTCGCCGCCCAAATCGAAGCCGCTCAACCCTGGATTCAGCATCGACCTGGATTGGCGATCGACAGCCATTAAGCACTGAGTCGTAAAACAAAAATCTAATTCAAATTCAAGTCTACGTAGTATCTACGAACGATGGGGATGAGGATTTTGTTTTGAGCGGTGAAAGGAGATCGGACAGATTGCTTGATCGAGGCAATTTTACTCAACCTCTGTGGAATTGTTTGTAGCATAGTGTAGTATATGTAGTTGGGACAGTCCGCCAAACGTCACACAACCCATCTACCTCAGCCGCACTCAGGGGGATTTTATGGCTAAGTTTCTAGAAATCATCTACTACTTTCGCAACTATTGGCGAGTGTCACTGTTTAGTGTTGCGATGATGAGCGTGTTTGAGGTGATTGATCTGTTTGTTCCCTATGCGATCGGTCAGATTCTCAATGTGCTTTCGGGACAGGCGCTCGATCGTCCCGTTCAAAGGTTAGTTGCCTGGACAGCACAAGTCACTAGCCTGCCTGTAGACAAAAATCTAGCTTTGGGGGTTTTACTTGTTCTCGTGTGTCTTGTCTCAGTAGGACGTGCGCCCATTCAGCCCTGGCTTGGCCCCTGGTTTGCCTGGGATACGGCCTTTCGGGCCCGTCGAGAACATGCTGAAAAAGCGTTGAAAAAAGTGTTGACGCTGCCGATCGAGTTTTATGACGAAAACAACTCCGGTCGCATTGCCGCTAGAGTGGCCAAAGGGTTGTCAAATCATACCTGGACTTATCCAGAAGTCACCAGTCAGCTATTGCCCAAGTTCTTTCGAGTGATCGGTATCTTTGTCGTGATCTGGTTTATCGAATGGCGAATCGCGCTCCTGTTGCTGATGTCGTTTATTGGCATTCTTTGCTACAGCCTTTCGGGGTTAAAAAAACTGTCAGACCAGGAAGAAAAACTCGATAAGTACATCGAAAACACCGAGAGCCGCACGTCTGAAATCATCACCAACATCAAAACGGTGAAAGCCTTCGCCACCGAGACCACCGAGTTAAAACGTCAACAACAACGCCTCGATCGGGAGTTCAAAGTTCTGGATTATCGCATTCACCTCGGCTACGTAAAACTGGGCATGGTTGAGCGCACGATCGTCCAAACTTGTGTCTTTTTGGTTCTGGCAATTACAGTGCTTGCCACCGTTCAAGGCAAAATTTCGCTGGGTCACTTCATTACAACGCTGACGGTTTCGAGTATGGCGTATGCCGAAGTGGAGCCGATCAGCCAACTTGCCGAAGTGTTTGCCCGCCGCTACGCCCCGATGACTCGCTTTCACGAATTCATGCAAACGCCCGTCGGTATCGATGCCAGCAGTCTTGCTGAAGATCCGGCAGCAGTCCCGACTTACCAATTCACCGGAAAGGTCGAATTCTCTCATCTGACGTTTGGTTATAGTGTCGATCGCCCCGTTCTCAAAGATGTAAACTTGCTGATCGAACCCTATCAAACGATCGCGCTTGTCGGTCGCAGCGGTTCTGGTAAATCTACGTTGGTCAAACTGCTATTTCGCTACTTTGAACCCAATCAAGGAGCGGTATTGATCGATGGACAAGACATTCGCCGATTGGATGTAACAGGCTATCGAAAACGGTTAGCGATCGTTCACCAGGAGGTAGATATTTTCAACGGCACCCTATTGGACAATCTCACCTACGGCAACCCCAAAGCCACGATGAGCCAAGTCCGCGAAGCCTGTCACATTGCTCAGGCAGACGAATTTATCCAGCAGCTACCCGCAAAGTATTCAACCGTCGTGGGTGAACGTGGCGTTCGATTATCGGGGGGTCAGCGTCAGCGAATTGGCATTGCTCGTGCGCTGATTGTTGACCCGGATGTGCTGATTTTTGACGAAGCGACTTCGAGTTTAGATTATGAGTCGGAGCGATCGATTCAATTGGCGATGCGATCGATTCTCGGTACGCGCACCTTGATCATCATTGCTCACCGTCTCAGTACCGTTCGAGAAGCGGACAAAATCATCGTCTTAGACAAAGGCAGCATTGTCGAAATCGGCAGTCACGATCAGCTATTGCAGCACGGTGGTATCTATCAACGATTACACTCCCTGCAAGAAACCGGAGAACTGCTGGCTTAATCACTAAAATTCGGGTGGGGTAGATTTCTCGTCTGCCCCTTTTTCTGCTGTATCAGCTTAGAAGAGATTGACTGGGCGGGAGGAGCGATCGAGATAAAATATGATCAAGATATCTTTTGCAAAAACTGAACGTTATGATTAGCGATGATTTTGCGATTCAGCTACACGATCAATTGACTCGCGGAGTGGCGCTTTCTGAGCAAGAACAGACTCAGCTAACGCAGTGGTACGCAGCGCAAGATGGAATGGAAAATGTAACACTTTCTAAAAACCAAGATTCTCAAAACATTCAAGCATTACAAACTCAAGTTGACACCACGATCGATCACTTACTGACAATCACTCAGAAGATTCAAACGCTTTCTGCTGAAAATGAAACGCTAAGGCAGGATGTTAGAGCCTTAAAACAGCAGCTAACTCAATTTTCGATCATTCGCTCTGCATGACGATCTCTTCAAAAATTCGTGAACAAGTTCGTCAACGAGCAGACTTTTCCTGTGAGTATTGTGGGGTTGCCGAAACCGATACAGGCGGAGAACTCACGATCGATCACTTCCATCCACGATCCAAGGGCGGCAGTGATGACTTGAGTAACCTACTGTACTGCTGCAATCGCTGTAATCAATACAAGGCCGATTATTATTCAGCGAGTTCTAACGTCCCAGCTTTGTGGAATCCTCGCCAGGAGTCCGTTACAACTCATTTGCTGATGCTGGCTGATGGTCAACTGTACCCAATTACAGAAATTGGACGATTTACACTAGAGCGGTTGCGGTTAAATCGTTCTCCTTTGGTTGCCTATCGCCTACAGAAACAAAGTCAAAGTGAGAGGCTGCGGTTATTAGCGCGGTTACAAGAGGTGTTGGCTTTGCTAGAACAACTTCGTCAACAACAAGCCGCCTTGCTGGAAGAACATCAAATTTTGCTAAAGGAACAACGAACCATCCTCAAACTTCTATTAGACGTACAAGATCAAATTTAGGTTGAAGCGATCGTCGTTCACACCGCCTATCTGATCCTACACTTTGACTCAACTCAAGACGGCAGATGCAGAACGTTGAGGCTGAAGGTGATCAGAGAAAGGAATAGAATAAAGCCGATCGTATCCAACATGGTCGTCACAAGTGGCCCGCTGACCAGCGCCGGATCGAGCTTCAACCGCTTCAAACCCATTGGCAATAGAGTCCCCAACGTCACAGCGACGATCGAGTTGGTGGCCATTACCGAACCTGCCACGATCGACACCCAGCGTTCTTCCGGTTTTGTCCAGATTAGCGAGAGTAAAACCATCGTCATGCCCAACGCCAGCGCCGTCCCCAATCCCGCCATCAATTCTTTTTTGAGAATCTTGAGCGTGTCTTGAGACGTGACTTCTCCGACACCGAGCGATCGAATCGTCACCGTCAACGCTTGAATGCCCACTGTCCCGCCCGTATTTGAGAACAGCGGCATAATCACCGCCAACACAGGCACCGCCGAAATCGTGGTTTGAAAGGGTGCGATCGCGCTCGATGCCCCAATATAAAGCGCCATAATTCCCATCAGCCAGGGCAGACGATTTTTGAGCTTTTGTAAAGGACTGGAGAGCGACGACTCATCGCCCCCGCTGACCCCGGCGAGTTTTTGAATATCTTCGGTGGCTTCTTGTTCAAGAATATCCACCACATCGTCAACGGTGATGATGCCAACTAGACGATCTTCTCGATCGACCACGGGCACCGCGATCAAGTCGTAGCGCTTCATCAACTGAGCCACTTCTTCTTGAGGCGTGTCGGTCTTGGCTTTGATCACACGATCGCTGGCAATATCTTCAATCCGCGCATCGGGAATCGAGAACAATAGCTGTCGTAGCGAAACCACCTGCTTGAGTTTGCGGTTGTTGTCCGTCACATAGGCGTAGTAGACCGTCTCCTTATCTCGGTCAGCTAACCGGATTTTGCTCAACGCTTCGCCCACCGTCAAACCCTGCCGCAGTCGCACATACTCGGTCGTCATGACACGGCCCGCAGTCCCCTCGGCGTATCCGAGAATCGTAGCCGTAGCCTGTCGCTCTTCGGGGCTGAGTTGTTGGACGAGTCGTTTGGCGATGCCTGCGGGGAGTTCGTCAAAAAGCTCGGCGCGATCGTCCGGTCGCATCGATTCGACAATGTGACAGATCTGAGCGTCGTGTAGCAGCCCGATCAGTTCTTCCTGGACTTCTTGAGGCAGATACTCAAAAACGTCCGTTGCCTGAGTTTTGTTGAGCAATCGGAATGCGATCGCCTGCCGTTCGGGAGGTAATTCGGTGATATAGTCGCCTACGTCGATCGCAGGCATTTCGTTTAATTCATACTTAAGCTGATTGAGATCAGCAATTTCTGTCAGGGAAGTCCGGCTTTCCTGGGTGAGCATAAAACCTCCTCGATCTCCCCCTCGCTGGAAGACCGATGGTTTCCCAGATTAGAGGAGCTTAATACTGTGGGGTAATGGACTTTTGTCCATGAAGTTCACAAAATTCGACATCAACACTCATTACGGAATGTTGCTAAGTCTATGCTAACCCTGAAGATGCAATTCCACAATGTTAAACAAGACACTCTCCCAAAAAGATCTCACTTTTGTTAAGGGCCGCTAAAGTCATGAACCCTCCTCAGCAATATTTCCCCTCTCTCCTAGTAAATAAATTGAAAACAGGAATTTTGACCAAACTTTTGTGTCTACTTTTTCTTTCTTTGGGCAGTTGTAGCAACCAATCAACGAGTTTGAGTAGTGCGATCCCCAGTTCTGATCCGGCGGCTGGTTCACCTGCGGCTTCTCAGAAAGCCCCTGCGCCGTCTCCAGCTAAGGTAGCCTCCCAAAAGCAGAACGCCCAAGCCACTCGATCGAAAGCAAAGACTCCTAAAACGGTCTCGATCGCTGTCTACAAGTTAGACAATCAATGCAAAGGGTTTCTATCAGAAAAAGTTGACGTTCCAGCCGATCAACCGATTACGAAAGCGATCGCTAAAGTTTTGGAAAATACCGACAGCGGCGACTTTAGTTTGGCAGGTTATCGGGTGAATGTTGCGTCGGGTGTGGCTACGATCGATCTGCGTCTTCCTGCCAATTCAAAGCGCCGATTTAACTCACTTTCTAACTGCGAACAACTCGCCCTCTTTGGCAGCCTGCGCCGAACTCTAACCAACAACAAGCAATGGAAGATCAAGACCGTCAAGTTTACCGATCGCGGAAAAGCGATCAGGCTGTGAGGCATGAATTCGTTTTGGAACCAGGCGGAGAGAACGACCGGGCGAAAGAACTTCAACAGATTCACTTTAAGAAATGTGGCGATCGACTGTCTTCTGAGCCATTGATCCTTCGTCTGTTAGCGAGAGTGATTAGACTAAAAATACGTGGATTCGATAAAAGACTTTGAACCGCGAATCTCGTCTAAAAGTCTCCCAAAATGAGGGGGCAGCAGCTTGATATCGAAGCAAAGAACCGTTGTCGAATTGACATTAAAAATAAAGACTTCAAAACGATGGCTTACCTATGCGACCTAGGAACGGGACAACAGCTACGGGTTGAGAATCAAGGAACACAAACGATCGTCACCCTCACGAGCAGCAGCACCGGACAACAGCAAAGTCAGCAAAGCAGCGTACAAACAGGCGAATGGCAACTCCCGCCTACACTATTTCGGACGGCGACGGGCTTGATCTTGCGCATCGAAGCTGCTCAGGGTCACACGTTTATCAGCTTGCAGTCCAATTCGATCAGCTTGCTCAAGGGCTTACCGTCAATGGTCAAGGCAGACGTGTTGCCGCTTCAACAAACCTCAGACTCAGCGCCATTCAAACCAATGGAACCCATGAAGCCACTGGAGCCGATGAAAATGGGCAACATGCAGATGAAAAGTTCGCCAATGGAAATGCGAATGGGCAACATGCAGATGAAGATGGGCAACTCCTCCACGATCCCTTCTACCAAGCGATTTTGTTCTCAATGTGGCGAACGAGTCGGAGTCAGCGATCGCTTCTGTGCCCACTGCGGCTCTCAATTGACCACCGATTAGGGAATGGGCGGAATATACTGAGAGTAGACTAGAGTTACCCGCTCTTGAGACGCTCAATTTGTCAAACTCATTATGAAACGCAGACCCAGAAACCTGTCTTCTAACTACGATCGCCCCAGAGATGACGACTATATGACTCCCGAAAAACCAGCCAAGAGCAAGGGAAATTCATTGTTTAACTACACGTCTCTGGCGATTATTGCAGGCATTTTTATTTTGGGAATTGGGGTCGGTGTGGCGTTTAGCTCCTCAGTCAGTTCGAGTCCGAATGCGATCGTCTCCAACGTTCAGATCGATCAGTCGGCTCCCAACCCTGAAATTTGTATTCAAAACGGGGCGAGTGCGATCGCGATGGAAACTCGCTTTTTTGTGACGCTCAATCCCTTCAAAGTCTATGTCGCTCAAGCCAGCACCAAACCTGCCTGCGTCTTGCGAAGTGCCAACTGGGCCGTGTTAGAACAACGCAAACTCGTCACCGCCGACCAGTCTCGCGAGTGTCGCCAAAGAATGAACACGTTTGGCTATACTGGAACGCTAGAAAGCAATCCTCAGATCGACTGTCTCTATCAAAGCGAAAACGCCAAAAACCTCTTCCTGACGACACCTGGAGCCGGGGCCCCCCCACCTGGAGAAGAGAAGTTTTAGGAAGGCTGTCCAAAGCAAATTTTTCGTCACGCTTAATTCAGGAATACTTTCTAAATCCCCCACAATGGGAGACTCGAAGCCAAGTTTGGTTTCAAAGTCTGTCACGGCTGGGGGATTTGGCGTTTGATGAATTTTTTTGCTTCGTTATCAAGCTGCTGCCCCCCAATCTGTCAATTTTGAGGGACTTTTAGACAAGATTTCTGTGCAACCAAAATTGCTGAAAGTAGCGAATCAAAACCCTCATAAATCCATTGTCGAATCCGCGCCCCTTCCCCAATTGCAAAATATCAATTACAAATCATCCACAACTTGGAGAACACGATAAGCTTGGAAAATTCACCTGACGTAAAGCCAGTGCTGTGAGGGTTTCTAAATGCGAGTTTTGCTGATTTATCCCATTTTTCCCCAAAGTTTTTGGTCGTTTGAGAAAGCACTACAACTCCTAGACCGCAAAGCGATGTTGCCTCCTTTGGGGCTGATTACCGTCGCTGCAATTTTGCCCCAAGACTGGG
Organism: Phormidesmis sp. 146-33; assembly: GCF_052939515.1. NCBI lineage: Bacteria > Bacillati > Cyanobacteriota > Cyanophyceae > Leptolyngbyales > Leptolyngbyaceae > Phormidesmis > Phormidesmis sp. 146-33. Next base: position 13,691 of record NZ_JBJPHU010000079.1, on the reverse strand, counting down.
AGTTTCGTCTGGTCGATCGCAACGTCAGCACGCTCACCGATGCCGATTGGGACTGGGCAGATCTGGTGATCATGTCGGCGATGATTGTCCAAAAAGAAGATTTTCTAGCTCAGATTCGCGAAGCCAAACGACGCGGCAAAACGATCGCCGTAGGTGGCCCTTATGCCACGGCGTTACCCCACGAAGCGCAAGCTGCGGGCGTTGACTTTCTGATTTTGGACGAAGGAGAAATCACGCTACCGCTCTTTGTGGAGGCGATTCAGCGAGGCGAAACGCAGGGAATCATTCGGGCACCCAACGGCGATCGACCTGATATTACGATCACGCCGATTCCTCGGTTTGAGCTTCTCGATATGGAAGCTTACGATAATATGTCGGTTCAGTTTTCTAGAGGCTGCCCGTTTCAGTGTGAATTTTGCGACATCATCGTGCTGTATGGGCGCAAGCCTCGCACCAAAAACCCCGAACAGCTACTAGCCGAAATGGAGTATCTCTACAACCTAGGGTGGCGACGCAGCATTTTTATGGTGGATGACAACTTCATTGGCAACAAGCGCAACGTCAAACTCTTGCTCAAAGAACTCAAAACCTGGATGGTAGACCACAAGTTTCCCTTCCATCTCAGCACCGAGGCATCGGTTGACCTGGCAAAAGATCAAGAACTGATGGATCTGATGGTCGAATGTAACTTTAACGGCGTGTTTTTGGGCATTGAGACTCCCGACGAAGCCAGTCTGACGCTGACCAACAAACACCAAAATACGCGAGATTCTCTCAGCGATGCCGTCGATGCGATCGCCAAAACGGGCTTACGAGTCATGGCAGGCTTTATCATTGGCTTTGATGGCGAAAAATCTGGAGCAGGCGATCGCATTGTCCGATTTGTGGAGCAGACAACGATTCCGATCGCGATTTTTAGCATGTTGCAGGCGTTGCCCGACACAGCTCTATGGCACCGACTCAAGCGAGAAGGCCGTCTGATCGAAAACGATGACGCTGCCAACATCAACCAGACCACGCTGATGAATTTTGTGCCCACCCGCCCGCTCGAAGAAGTCACCCGCGAATATATTCAGGGCTTTTGGGCGCTCTACGATCCGATTAACTATCTAGATAGAACCTACCGCCATTTCCTCAAACTAGGCGCACCCAGACACAAAGCCAAACTGAGAAAAGTCACCTGGAAAGTGATTCGCGCTTTTTTGATCATCACCTGGCGACAAGGAGTCGTGCGAGAAACTCGCTGGAAATTTTGGCACCATCTAGCCAGCATTCTCAAACACAACCCCAGCGTCGCCGAACACTACCTCTCTGTCTGCGCCCTCAACGAACATTTTCTCGAATACCGTCAGGAAGTACGAACCCAAATCGAAGCCCAGCTTGAGGAATATCTGGCCCAGCAGTCTGTGGAGAAAGTTACTGCTGAAGTCAGGGACTCGATCGCTGCTTAGAATGGCTCTCCCATAGAGTGCCTACCCTGGTTAGCCGAATGTTGCAGAATGAGATCTCTGACCCGATTTGTGAAGAACGGCTTCTAGAGGGTCATTCTGCATATTTACTTTGAGTTATTGAACCGTAAGGGCGGCTTTCATTCCCTTCTCAAAGTGATTGCCAACATTGCAGATTACGACATAGCGCCCCTTACTTAGCACGACTTTAAGCGGCTTTGTCGCTCCCTTTTTGAGGTCACCTTCCTCGACTTCAGCAATCATTTTGAGCTTCTTATTTTTTTCGTCGAGTTCACCACCTATTTTTGTGGGTAGCTTATCCAACGGTAAATCTGTTCTAAGCAACACAAACTCATGGGGAATTTTGCCTTTGTTGCTAACCACAAACTCTACTGGGCCAGCGGGGACAGTAGCCTGTGAAAGCTTGATTGCCATTTCCGTCTCAGTCACGGTCACTTTAGTCAGCGCTGACTTTTTAGCCGTTGCACCTTGAGGAACCGCACTCATAGCAGGAGACGCTTCTGGCTTGCTGGCTTGCTCTTTTTTACAGGCGATCGCCCCCACCGCCAACGCAGCCAACATCACCAGCAAGATAGACTTTTTCACGGGCAATTTCCTTTTGTGTTCGCACAATTTAGAGTTGATTTGTTTTACCACGCCCTGACCTATTTAGAAAAACTTCTCAAAACCCGCAAACTTTCTAAATCAAGTTTCACAGACGGCTGTCGGTCAGTATTATCTATGTATTCGTGTCTTAAGCGCGATAAAATCAAAACCTTAAGTATGGGATCTTCGAGGGCAACTCCTTGAAGGCGGGGAATCAGTCATGGCGCTAATTGTTCAGAAATATGGGGGCACGTCGGTTGGGTCGGTCGATCGCATTCAAGCCGTGACTCAACGGGTGATCAAAACGGTTCAGGCGGGAAATTCTGTTGTCGTGGTCGTGTCTGCGATGGGTAAAACGACCGATGGGCTGGTCAAATTGGCCAACGAAATTTCCGCAAATCCCAGTCGGCGCGAGATGGATATGCTGCTGTCTACTGGCGAACAGGTGACGATCGCCCTTCTCAGTATGGCGCTTCAAGAGGCTGGACAGCCCGCCGTCTCACTCACAGGCGCACAGGTCGGGATTATTACCGAAACGGCTCACACCCGCGCGCGAATTCTCAAAATTGAAACCGATCGCTTGCAGCATCATCTCACTCAAGGAGAAGTGGTCGTTGTCGCTGGATTTCAGGGCATCAGTAATGCAGAAATTTTAGAAATTACAACGCTTGGAAGAGGCGGGTCAGATACCTCAGCCGTCGCCCTGGCCGCTGCCCTCAAAGCTGATTTTTGCGAAATCTACACCGATGTTCCGGGCATTCTCACCGCCGATCCGCGTCTGGTCGAAGATGCCCAACTGATGAGCGAAATCACCTGTGACGAGATGTTGGAGTTAGCCAGTCTGGGCGCAAAAGTTCTCCATCCCCGCGCTGTCGAGATTGCTCGCAACTATGGCATTCCGCTCGTGGTGCGATCGAGTTGGACAGATGACCCCGGCACCTGGGTAACGGCTCCCACCCCTCAGCCCCGTCCGCTCGAAGGGCTAGAGATTGCCCGTCCAGTGGATGCTGTTGAGTTTGATACTGATCAAGCGAAGGTTGCCCTGCTGCGAGTGCCCGATCGTCCCGGTGTGGCAGCCCGTCTGTTTGGTGAAATTGCCACCCAAAGTTTAGATGTCGATCTGATCATCCAATCCATTCACGAAGGCAACAGTAACGACATTGCGTTCACCGTGGTCAAAAATTCGCTGAATCGAGCCGAGGCGGTTGCCAATGCGATCATTCCAACCTTGACAGCGGGACAGCCTTCTAGTTTAGAAAAAGCGCCCGAAGTGTTGGTAGAGCAGAAGATTGCCAAAGTGACGATCGCCGGGGCTGGTATGATTGGCCGTCCTGGCATCGCCGCACAAATGTTTTCTAGTCTGGCGGAGGCAGGTGTCAACATTCAGATGATTTCGACTTCCGAGGTCAAAGTTAGCTGTGTGATTGAGCAAGCCGACTGTGACCGAGCGATCGCTACCCTCTGCCAATCTTTCGACATTCACCAATCGAGCGTCAAAACTGGACAGGAAAGCCAATCCTCAACCCTTGAGCCTCAAACCGCTGTCCGAGGAGTCGCTCTGGATCTCAAGCAGGCTCAAGTTGCCGTCAGACATGTGCCCGATCGTCCTGGCATGGCCGCGAGAATCTTTCAACTGCTGGCGCAAAACAACATCAGTGTGGACATGATTATCCAATCTCAGCGCTGTCGAGTGGTCGAAGGCATCCGGACGCGAGACATTGCCTTCACGGTCGCTCAAATGGATGGAGAATCTGCCAGAACGGTGCTGGAGAAAGCGGCCTCTGAATTAGGGTGTGGCGAAATTGTGGTGGATGCAGCGATCGCCAAAGTCAGCATTGTCGGCTCCAACATGGTCGGCCAACCCGGAATCGCGGCTCAAATGTTTGATGCCCTTTACCAGCACAAAATCAATATTCAAATGATCGCCACTTCGGAGATCAAAGTTAGTTGTGTCGTCACAGAAGATCAGGGTGTAACGGCACTTCGGGCGATTCATGCAGCGTTTGGGTTAGCAGGAAGCCAGAAAATTCAGGTATCTGCTTGAGGTAGCGTCTGGTCAAAAGTTCAACTGATATCTCGATCGCCCTGAACGTTAATTGCTAACCAGGTTTCTAGATCGGACAGATTCTCAAAATCCAGTAACGCTTCTCCTAATGACTCCAGATCAGCGGTTGAGTTCCAGGCTGATTTTCCAGCTTAGGATCGTGGATTAAATAACTCCGAAATTTCACCCCCACCCTAGCCCTCTCCCCAAGGAGCAGGGTGGTTTCATACAAGAAAAAAATAGTGAGGATTTTTGAATCCCCCAGGGGATTTAGGGGCAAAAAGATTAACACTTCTCACAGATTCATCCCTTCAATCAGCAACGCCAACGATCGAGAAACTTGAATTTCCCTTGGCTTTCTCGATCGTTGCGACCTCAAATTCAAAAGTGCGCGCTTCTTCAATTGTCATGGCTACTGTTTTAGAAATGTAGGTTACGAGTTTTGGCTCCAGGACTTGCTCATCCTTGATACTAAATTTTGATACTAAATGTTATGTGATCCCTAACGTTTAGTATCAGAGATGAGGCTATGTTCCATACAACGCCTGTCTGTATCCGCTTTTGCTAGTGGTTTTCTCGGCACCTGTCGCAATCGGAAGATCAGTCGTGCTGTATTCTGTCCAAGTGCCTTCATACACTCGCACTTTCGGATAGCCTAACAGATGCTTTAATACCACGTATCTCAATCTTGCCAAACTGGAGGTGCATCCGCAGCAATTGGACAATCAGCCCTTTGTCTTCTCGATGGCGAGTGCGAAGCGACGGGTGCTCAACGACCATCTGCTGGATACCTTTATTTCAAAGTTAGGGCTATGCCCGACGGTGATTAAATCCCATCCCAACTACCAGAACTTGCGCTCTTACGGCGTAATCACTGCCTAATTTTGGCAATTAGATTGAAGCACTTGCTCTCAGCCCAGTTCAAGTTCATTAAAGATATCAAATGGATTCTATTAGCTCAAATCACCGAAGAAGCGATGTTGAGTTAGGTTTTTATTCATCTTGCGATCGCTCTCTTCTCCCTTTCTTTTCCTGTTGCGCTTTGTATTCCTTAAGCAGTGTCTCAACTTTAGTTTGTAGCATTGCGTGGCGTTCTACTCCCTCGTAGGCGTAGCGATTGTAGCCAGTGTTTTTAATCAAGGCTTCGATGTATTTAATTCGGTCTTTTGTCAGGGGATGGGTAGCAAACCAGGCAGGGGGAGATGGTCGATTTTTTTTGGCTTCTTGCTGTTTGAGGGTCACCATGAGATTGTGTAAGCCATCTGCTGCAAAGCCTGTCGAAACTAGAAGACGAGTGCCCAAAATGTCTGCCTGACGCTCCATGTCGCGACTGTAGCTAAGAGTCGATAAATTACTCAACAAGCCGCCCACATAGGGAATAAATTGAGTCAAATTAGCGGTCAACGTGCCTTCACTGACTAATTGGAATCCGTGGGAAAGGACGGCGTGAGACAATTCGTGGCCCAGCAGTCCGGCGAGTTCGGCTTCTGAATTGGTTTTGGCGATCGCTCCCGCATTGACAAACACTTTTCCACCGGGGAGCGCGAAGGCATTTAAGCGATCGTCCATCACGACATAAAATTCATACTTAAATTCTTTGCGTCCGGCAGCATCGGCTAACTTTTGACCCAACTGATCGACATAGCTGAGAACAGCTTTATCGTCTACCAGATCTAATTGGCGCTTGGCTTGTCGAGTCACTCGCTCACCCACTGCTGACTCACCTCTCAACAATAAAACTGTGTTTTGGACGGCAGACAATGGCCCAAACAGATTACCCGTCAGCGCATAGCCCAACGCCCCGGTGAGAATGTTGCCCACGAGATTGCCTCGAAGCCTGCTGCGGAGACGACCTTGATAGCGTTTGAGATTAGTGTCTGCCAGGGTGGTGAAGGTTGGAGCGTTGGGATCGGTGGGATTGAGTAGCGCAAACTGTCGGGCGGCGATCGATGCTTCGATCCATTTCTCGTTTTTTTCTAGTGCGGTAATTCTGGCTTTGGCTAGATCGGGCTGATTGGGGTAAAGTGTGGCCGCTTTTTCGAGAATGGCTAGGGACTCTTCGGGGCGATCGTAAGCCTCCAACGCTTCAGCATATCGCAAGTAGCCAGGGACAAATTGTGGATAATTGTCGGTGAGCAATTTGAGCGGGACAAAGATTCGACTTTCTAGTTTCTGTTCCAGGCCGAGTCCCGATTCGCGCCAGTAGACTTGTCCGCCGGGAGACAATTGGGCAGGGTCGGTGATGGGTTCGACTCTGGCTTGATCTGAGGTGCCTGGAAAGGGGGGTTTTGCCTCGCGGTAGAGCTTCTCAGCGGCCGCTTTGTCACCCGCTTGATAGAGCCGATCGCCCTCCGCTAACTTGTTGAGCCGTGCAGTTTCTTCTGACGTTTTGATCGGAACGATCGGGTCATCGGGTTTCTTGTCAGCAGGTTGGGGAGAAGCTTCGGGAGTCGGCTTTGTTTCGGCGGGCTTTTCGGCAGGCTTTTCGACCGTGGGAGTCGTTGCAACTGCACGCATCGCCACCAGCATTGGATGGAGCAGCAGCACTATCGCAAAACTGACTAATAGAATCTTAAAAGTAGCTTTCTGCAATCGTTTCCAGGCTCTTAAACGCATGGCTGACTCCTGTGCGGCGATCGGGGTTCTAACCATCTAATACCAGAAGTTGTAGAACGGCACCAGATTCTTTAAATCAGTCCTGCAATCGTTAATCGAAAATGCACACTTCAGCGTCTCAATCTTTGGAGTCTGACTGTTGAACTCGTTGTGATTCCAATTTTGTCAAGCGAGTGGTTTTGTAAGTTTGACCATCTGTTTCCGCTCGTATTCACAATCTAGTTGGTGACTCTATTCTAGAAATCAGAAATGCGACGACTTTTTCCGGTTAGAAACGTGGCGATCGCAATCATCATCAACACTGAACTGACAGCACACACTCCATTCCATTGCCAGTGATTCCAGCCGTATGCGCCCAAAAAAGATCCGATCGCGCCGCCCATAAAGTAGAGCATGATGTAAAGCGCATTCAATCGGCTGTGGATCTCTGGTGGCAAACTGTAAATTCTGGACTGGTTGGAAATCTGGGTACTCTGAACTCCCAAATCGAGTAAAATCACTCCAAAAATCAGTCCCCAAATCTGGTGTCCCAATGACCAAAAAACTAAAAACGAAAGTGTTGTTGCGGTGAGACCTAATCCAATTGTGAGCGTTGGACTGCGACGATCGGCGACTCTACCCACGATCGGGGCCACCACCGCACCCACCACGCCCACCAGCCCAAACAATCCCGTGACCTCGCTGCCATATTGATAAGGTGGCTCTCTGAGCAAAAAAACCAGCGTACTCCAAAAGGCACTAAACACCCCAAACGACATCGCCCCAATCAACGACGACTCTTGCAGCACAGGTTGTTGAACCATCAATTGCCACAGACTTTTCATCAGGCGAGGATAGGAAACTTTGAGAGACGGTTGGCTTTTGGGCAGGACGATCGCTAACATGACTGCGATCGCTCCCATCAAGCCGCTTGCCAGCCAATACATCGCCCTCCAGCCCCAGATTGCTCCCACAAATCCGCTCACCGTCCGGGCGAGAAGAATGCCGACAAACAATCCGCCCATGACGATCCCGACGACGTTGCCTCTGTTTTGTGGAGCAGTTAGCTGAGTCGCAAATGGAACAATGATCTGAGCCGCGATCGCCGTCATGCCGATTCCAAAACTTGCTGCAATCAAAAACGGAAGACTGGGTGCGATCGCCGCTAACACTAATGCGAATGCTGTTGCGATCACTGTCGAGACAATTAATCGCCGTCGCTCTAACAAATCACCTAACGGCACAAACAATAAAATTCCAACTGCATAGCCAATCTGAGTCAACATCGGAATCAAACCAACCGCCTGAGATGATGCCTGAAACCCTTGAGCAATCGTCGCTAACAAAGGCTGGTTGTAATACAAATTGGCGACCGTTGCACCACTGGCGATCGCCATGACCCAAACAAGATAGGAAGGCATGTGTAGAGAACTCAGAAGGTTATATCTTTTGAGCAGAGTATCAGAGTCGTTCTAGCTTCACAGCATCCTTTAGCAGCAGATATTTTGGAGTTCCCCCTTATAAAGGTGATTTTTGGCGGCCGGCTTTGCCGAGTGGTGGGGCAGGTCGGTGATCTGTCGCAGCTGCAAATTAACTTGGTGTGAGCCTCTCTAAAAATAGATAACGTTACGATGAAGTGCGGAGAGATGGAACATTGACTGCTGGCAAAAGTCAGTATTTTAAAATGTATAGAATCTTACTTTGACCGAGTGAAATTACAGTTTTGGAGAGATGTTATATGGCAATGCGGAGAGCCGATCGCGGAAATAATTCTAATGACAATGCGCTCAATCACCCAACTTCTCGGCAATCAGAACCCATCTCTTATCACGAGCTTAAGCAGCTTCATGCATCAGCACGAGCCTCCCGAATAGAAGCGGAAGCAAAACGAGACGAATTGCAGAAAGTTGTTGAAGCGAAACAGCAGCAAGTAGAGCAGACTGATCATCTGTATCAAGAAGAGCAGCAAAAGCATCAGACAGCCCTGACTCTCTATCAAGAGGAACAGCAAAAATACGCGACAACGCTGACTTTATATCAAGAAGAACAACAAAAACATCAGACAGCCCTGACTTTATATCAAGAAGAACATCAGAAGTACAGCACAGCCTTAACGCAGTATCAAGAAGAACAACAGAAATATACTAGAACGCTGACTTTATATCAAGCGGAACAACAGAAATACACGACAGCCTTAACGCAGGTTCAGGAAGCTCAAACTCAGTCGCGATCGTATCTCCTGCAATATGAAGAGGCTCAGACTCAAGCAAAGTCCTACTTCACGCAGTATCAAGAAGCCGAATCACAAGCACAGTCCTATTTGGGGTTATATCAGGCTGAGAAAGTGAGAGGCGATGAGTTAGTGATCAAGTTTGAGGCAGTACAGGGGGAACGCGATCGCTACTTGACGTTGTATAACGAGTCTCAAGATCAGCTTAAGTTTGAGCGACGATCGAAAGCAGGCATCAAAGGCTGGGAAACTCGCCGCAAGAAGGAAAATCAACGGTTAAAACAAGAAATTTCAGAAATGACCATTTTGTTACGAGACTCGTTTGAGCGTAAAGACGCAGCCGTGAGCAATCTGTACGTTTTGGCGGAACGGATGGATCGGATTCAACAGCTTGTGGATTCAGTCGATGAGACTTCTACGACGAGTCCGATGGGAATGATTCAAAAGTTTCAGCGAATCTGGCAGACCGTCAAAGACATTTTAGCGGAGTAAACAGAATGAGTGATGATGTCTCACTGATCAAAGCCGTGGTTAGAGAAACATTGGGCGATCGCATTCGCACCCTTGCAGACCAACTCAACCAGGAAACAAATCTACAAATTAAGGCAACGTCTCGCATCTTGGGCGCGGCGGCTCAGATTTCGCAGAATCACGATCGGCTGGTTAATGAAGTAGTCGCAATGGTAGAGGAGGATTTAGAGCAGGCTTCTCGATCGCAAGCGGTCGAATGGGTCACCATTGAGCAATTAAAGCGACAGTTTAAGACGCTGGCCGAGGCAAAAGCACATTTCAACCTCAAAACTAGAACCTGGGTAACGCTGGTAGACAAGCTCAATGGGCAGAAGGCGCTTCCAGAGATCAAGCCGGATGAAATTTCAGTTTCTCAACGACTAGACAAGATGGAAGGCGATCTAAAGGCGTTGCAAACTGATGTCAATCAAGCTTTGAGCCTGCTAGATCTGATCTTAAAGCGGGTTTCGTAGGCGGCATCCCGTGATAATTTGGTCGTCTTAGAGATTTCCAGAAATATTTTTACCCAAGTTGATCTCTCTAACCCCTCCCAACCTCCCCTTAGCAAGGCTGCCGTGTACACATAAGTTGATCAATCTGTCATTGCTGAGATCCTTCGCCCCCTAAATCCCCCAAAAATGGGGGACTTTGAGCCGTCGTCCTGGCTTTGAACTTTGGAAATCTTTCCTTTGTCAAAGTCCCCCATTCTGGTAGGGTTGATTCATTCTGTTGAGAGGATAGTGAAGGGCTGATTCTCTCGTTAGTTGCCGTAACCTGTTTAAAGGGAAGAATCAGGGTTCTAAATTTCTTTTTATCAGAATGAATCAACCCTACCCCATTCTGGGGGATTTAGGGGGCTGAAGCCGACTGAAACGAAGCGACAATGACTTGTGTATACACGGTAGCCTTAGCAAGGGGAGGAGCCGTAGGCGGTGGGGTAACGTAGGTATATCCTTATCTGGAAATCTCCTTACTGATCAGGTGAATGCTCATGACGCGCTCGATCGACCTCTGGCAAGCTAATCAAGACCTCGCGATCGCTTCTCTTGAGGGTGCGTTTGTGCGGGGGATTGCCGATGGCACGTTGCCCAAAGCCAAGTTTGCTTACTACGTCGGGCAGGATGCCTTTTTTCTCGAAGCTTTTGCGCGGGCTTACAGTCTCGCTGCTGCCAAAGCGCCCGATTGGTCAGGATTTGAGGCGTTTCATATGCTGGCTAACGGTGTCCTTCAAGAGTTGCAGCTTCATCAACGCTATGCAGCCCAGTGGGATGTTGACCTGACGCAAGTTAAACCAGGAGCCGCCACCCGCCGCTATACTGACTTTCTTTCCGCAACCGCCTGGAGCCAGGAGATCGGATTGACGGCGATCGCCATGTCTCCCTGTATGCGCCTTTATGCCTTTTTGGGTCAAGAACTTGCGCGGGGGGGCATTCCTGATCATCCCTACGCTGACTGGATTCGCACCTATAGCAGCGCTGACTTTGAGCCATTGGCCCAGACCTTAGAAAGCCTGGTCGATCGCTATGCCACATTCACCCCGGTTGCTGAGTCTACTTACCGCTACGCTATGCTTTGCGAACGCGATTTTTTTGAGGCAGCTTGGAACGTTTGAGCAAGGGTTGACGAACTGAGAAGATGAGTAGAGGAGAGCGATCGTTTTGGGGTGACTTAAAGAGATTACATCAGTGACAGTGGGCGATAGTTCTTTCGCGCGTCGATGATGAATCCAGCAGCCCTCTAAATCTCTCACGAGTGAAGGACTTTGAACCGGGAATCTTGTCTGAAAACTCCCCAGCATCGGCAGCTTGAGGGGCAGAAAATTTGCATACCGCAGCGAGAAAAATGATTCGACTCCCACCGTCCATCATTCACGATTGATACTCTGAAGTGCAAGCGCGATGCTTTGAGGTGAAGCGACGATGCTCTGAGGTGGGAGCGCGATGCTTTGAGGTGAAACGACGATACTCTGAGGTGGGAGCGCGATGCTTTAAGGTGAAACGACGATGCTTTGAGGTGAGAGCGTGATTCTCTGGGCTGGGACGATGAAGCTTTGAGAATCAGCGAGGATACTCTGAGGTTCAAGCGGGATTGTTTTCACATCGGCTCTCCACCTCAGAACATGCCCGTCTTAGTTTTTGTCTAGAGACTGCTCACTGGCAGGTTTAGTCGATCGCGCCTTGGTTGCTTTGAACAAATTCCCCAATTGCTCGGCGATCGCTTTGAGTCCGGGGGTCTTTTTGGAGGCTGTCTTTACATAGTCGTAGACCGTCAAGCTGCTGATCATGGCTTCACTGCCCACGGCTAAGAGCGTATCGTCTACCTGCTCGGTGAGTTGGCGCAGTCTCATTCGCAGGTCTGTGAGATTAGTAGCAAGGCGATAGTCGTTGGCAAAACCGTCGTAGTCAAAGCTGGCAGGCAAAATATTGCGATTGTTTTGGGCGGCGTTGAGACTATTTTGCACAAACGACAGACGCTTATCGCCCAGTTTGTAAAGCTGTTTGCGCTCTTCTGCACTCAGTGTCATCAAGAAAGGCAGCTTATTTTGAATGGTGTCGATCGCTCGTTTGATCTCCTGTAGATCGGCATCAGAGAGGGTTGCGTTGACTTCTTTGACTGGCATATTGAGGTTCTGGATAGAATTTGTTTGCCTTTAAGGTGCCCCAATTTCATGCGCTATCAGCGATCGTTCTTAATCCGTTTATGCCTGAAAATTTGTCATCAACCAGGCAACAATCTGGCTATCATCCAGTTGCCGACTCAAGCTCAACACTTCCGACAAGACCGAAATCTTTAGACCTGGAAGAACTTGAGACTGAGTGATGCGATGGCTCCCATTGTCCACAATTTGAAACGCGATGATTTGAGTATTTTCGACATCAACCACCCAATATTCAGCAACGCCCAGATCTTCGTAGAGTAACCGCTTTTTGCCCAAATCATCGCTCAGAGAAGAGTCTGCAATCTCAATGGCTAAGTCTGGCGGCGGCGTTTGATCAAGACTGACGATCGAGCCTCCCTGGGGTGCAAACGCGGTTCTATCTGCCACGTAATAAGAGCTATCCGGTTGCGCTTCACGAACTTTTGTTTTGCGATAGCTACAATTGATCAGTCCTTTGAGAGGAATTCCTTTGAGGGCGCAGAAGAGAGTGACTGCAACGTGGATGATGCCGTTGTCACCCGCATGGTCTGGCCCAACTCCCACAGTTTCTACCCTCATCTGACCATTAAAATAATACCCCTTCGCTTTTGCATAATCAGGGTCTTCAACGATGGCAAGAAACTGCTCCCACGTTGCAGTCGTCCAGGTGTCACTAGAAAGTTTGGGCTGAAGTTGAACCATAAGAGCGGCGATCGCAACTACTCAAACGATAGCCGATTTGACTGCTGAGAAATCTCCAGCAAGCCACTTTTTGATCTTAGAAGCTTTGGTTGACTCACAAAATACTTGAAGCCTTGATTTGAAGACAAAAGGCTACCTGTATCATTCTGCATGACAGTGTGACCGTACTCACAGTGGGTTAGAAAATAAAAAACTATACTTGCACTGATACAGCCTGAAACCCTTTGGATGAAATGGTTTTAAGAGGGATTTAGAGATAGTCGATCGAGGCATTTTGAGTATAAAAACTAACGAGACAATGATTTTGCAATCCATACCTATGTCACCCACTCGTTTGCAAGCAGCTTTACAAGCTCTCCCAGGTGGTGCCCCCGAAGCGGTAGTCAGCAACAACTTTGTACTAGGCTGTCTACTGGAGGCATTGGGCTTTCAGTCTAGAGAAATTTGCCCAGAGTATGACACTGGCGGCGGTGTGACTGACTATGCGGCTCGCCAAGATATTGAAGACGATGTTTTTCTCAACACGCGATCTAATCCTTACCTCTTAATTGAAGTCAAGGGACGAAACGAAAGCTTGTGTGAAGGGTCAGCAGGATATGCACGAGCCGTCAGGCAGTTAAAAGCGCAATTGCTGGGTAATCAATCCAAAACGGCAAAGTGGGGTATCGTCACCAACTCAGATTATATTCAGCTTTTTCGCAAACATGGTAAGGTAATCCATCCAGCTACAGCCTGCCTCGAAGTCACAGCAGAAAATGTAGACAAGATTATTGCTTTAGTGAAGGAGATAATTGAGCAACCCATCCGTGCTTTAACCGTCGCAACCTACAACAACAAAGGCGGTGTCGGTAAAACAACCACAACGTAACTACTCAGGTTGAAGTGTAGTCGGGAGAGTGGGATTTCCCAAGAAAACCT
>NZ_JBJPHU010000078.1:0-33327 GCF_052939515.1 Phormidesmis sp. 146-33 | reverse complement strand
GCAAGACCTAAGCGGCAGGTGACATCGAAAATTCTATTCATGCAGGAGGTCTATTAACGACGTGTTTCTTTAAGCACCCAATAAGCTGAGGTTAGTGTCAGCAGAATTTGACCTATTTGCATAATGGGATCGAATCGCCAGCCATAAAGAACGAAAATAACACTACTGATGAGAAGAAAGACTGCAAGAACGATCGCTGCAACTCGCACAGGACGGCTAGACTGAGTAAAGAGTAACAATTTTAGCCCCAAATAAACTAACGCCAGTCCACTCAACGATGCAAAATTCAACTGAAAATTTACCATAATTTATGAACGATGATCTTGAACAATCCAATAGACATTTGAACTGACTAGAAGCAATTCACCAAACTGCATAATTGGATCAAATTGCCAACCATAGAAAACAAGAACTGAACCAGCTAGAACATAGAATGGAGCAAGAACAAGATCTTGAAGTAATGTTTCAACCCTAGAACTTCCATGAGCCATCAACTCTGATAGTGGCAAGAATAGCCCTAAAAGCACCAAAACCAACCCCAGAAGACCTACAGTACTAAACTGATAATTGACCATTTTGATTTTGGAACCTAGCTTTTCTGGTTCTGCTGAAGTATGTCGATTTTATGGTGGCGATCGTCTCAATTCAAGCCAAGCACAAAGTTCTGGAGTCGGTTGCACGATATGACCTTCGTACAAGAAAGCCAGTGTATTCAGTCTTGTTTTGATTCTTCTAAGCTGTCGAATTTCATTTAGGTGATTGAGAAGATAGCCCCGCTCATTCTGATGCTCTGACCAACTTTCTGCTTGCTTTCTGACTTCTAAATAAGACAAATTATTGAGTGCCCAATTCACAACAGTCTGAATGTCTAAAATTGGATGTCCCACAACCGAACCCAACTGCCTAATCATTCCGAGCCTCAACACCATTGCTGAATTGAGAAAAGATTCGTTGTCAGGAACACCTGTTGTTTGAGCCAGCTTTTCGTAGACTGAAACTGCAACTTCTGCCCACTTTAAAGCCGTCATGCGATCGCCTTCTACCCCAGAGTGAGCCATTGAGGTCGCCACTTCAGCCAAACCATCCCCTTTTGCCGGACTTTTTCAAATCCTAGCTTCCGAGCAACTTTGGCTAATTCGCTGGCTTTAGCTGGCATCTGCGACAACCAATTCAACGTCTTTGGGGAGCGATCTCTTCGAGTTACCCGCAAGGGGTCGTCCAGTTTCTTCGTACTCTTCTCCAATCATGTCAAATACGTTGAGTAACTCGGCGCGGGCTGCGTCTGGCGTTTCTCCCCAAGCATGGCAACCCGGAATCGCAGGTACATAAGCGATAAAAGTGCCGTTATCATCTGGACGAATCACAATTGTATAGTCTTGCAGAGATTTCATTGTGAGCAGTTTAAGGTAAATCGCTTCTGTCTTGACCGTAACATGAGGTTCTACCGTTGTTGAGCTTCTGCATAAGCTGCGTAAACGCCTTTGACGTTGTACCAGTTGAGAAAAATTCGGGCGACTTCGAGAGCGAGTTGGGGTTTGCCTTGATCAATTAGCCAGCGCAGCAGAGGAGCCATTGTGCGCTCATTGAGCAAACCGCCGATCGTCAATCCTCCCCACAACAAACGATGAATCCACGTCATTTGAATCATCATTCGTACATTCCAGGTGGGATGCTTTTGGTAAAACAAAACGCCCATGCGGCCGCGTTGAATTTCGATATCAATCAGTTTGGGAATCTGTTCCAAAGAAAAAGCGGGATGCCAATGATAACCAACCGCATCGGGACATTTGATCAGCTTCAAGCCCAACTTTTTGAGCCGAACGCCTAACTCCAAATCTTCCCAGCCGTAAAGCTGAAAGCCCGTGTCAAATAAGCCTGCTTCAATTAGCCAGTGACGCGCGATCGCCACATTCCCCGTCGCAAAATAGGCCGCCGAAAAGTCCGTCACCTTAAACGGCTCAGAGGTCGGATCGTCAAAATTAGCCGTATTGATCACTCGTCCGTAAGTGAAAAGGCGAGCAGGTTCACCTGTGCCAGAGGCATTGCCCAATTCTTTCTGACCATTGCTTAACGCTGCTGCATGGGATTTGAGAAAAACGTCCGTGACGACTAAATCGCTGTCGATAAAAATAATCGTGTCGCCGATCGCCTTCTCCACTCCCAAATTTCTCGCCGCCGATGCGCCTTTGTGATCCTGGCAAAACAGCTTGACGTGAGGAAACGCTTCAGAAGTCAGCCAATCGACCGTGCCATCTGTCGAGCCATCATCCACGACGACCACTTCATAGCCAGAGAACTGAGCACTGGACTGCTGACGTTCGAGCGCCCTCAAACACTTCTCTAAAATTGGCTTGCGATTATAAGTCGGAATCACAACGCTGAAAAACACAGGCTCTTCCTCAAAATGACAGCTTCACACCCCGATTCATGTCATTCAATTTTGACAGTTCTCAAGGCTGATTGAAGACGGGACGCTGAAACAGAGACTTTTGATCCGAGTTGTCTGCTTGAGTCTGGTACTATCTACGCAATAAACGGCTACATCCGGCGATCGTCAGATTTCTGTGCATCTCCGGACATTCCAAAAGAAAGATAAGCTGCATAATTGTAAACTTGTTGTTCTACACAATTTGGGTAAATTCATGGGTCGCGCCAAAAAGGTTGTGCTGGCATATTCAGGTGGGGTTGATACGTCGGTTTGTATTCCTTACCTTAAGCAAGAGTGGGGAGTTGAAGAGGTCATCACGTTAGCGGCAGATTTGGGTCAGGGAGATGAGCTAGAGCCAATTCGCGAGAAGGCCTTGAAGTCTGGAGCGAGTCAGTCTCTGATCGCAGACGCGACCCAAAGTTTTGTCAAAGATTATGCGTTTCCGTCAATCCAAGCGAATGCACTGTACGAAAATCGCTATCCCCTTTCGACCGCTCTGGCGCGGCCCTTAATCGCCAAACTATTAGTAGACACTGCCGCCGAACATGGAGCCGATGCGGTCGCCCACGGATGCACCGGAAAGGGCAACGATCAAGTGAGATTTGATGTCTCGATCGCCGCTCTCAATCCCGATCTCAAAGTGCTGGCCCCCGCTAGAGAATGGGGCATGAGCCGCGAAGAAACGATCGCTTACGGAGAACGCTACGGCATCGAATCTCCGGTTAAGAAAAAATCGCCCTACAGCATCGATCGCAACCTGCTTGGACGCAGCATCGAAGCCGGCCCGCTCGAAGACCCCTACCACGAGCCGCTTGAAGAAATCTACTTGATGACCAAAGCGATCGCCGATACGCCCAACGACCCTGAATATATAGAAATCGGCTTTGAGCGCGGACTTCCGGTGAGTTTGAATGGTTTGGCACTGAGTCCGATCGAGTTGATTACGCAACTAAATACGATCGCTGGCAACCACGGAGTCGGCCGCATCGACATGATCGAAAACCGTCTCGTCGGCATCAAATCCCGCGAAATCTACGAAGCCCCTGCGTTGTTGGTTCTAATCCAGGCGCACCGCGATTTGGAGAGCTTAACCCTGACCGCAGATGTCACCCACTACAAGCGAGGCATCGAGGAAACCTACTCGCAAATGATCTACAACGGTCTCTGGTACAGTCCGCTGAAGGGTGCGTTAGATGCCTTTGTACAACAGACTCAAGAGCGAGTCACCGGATCGGTCAGAGTGAAGTTTTTGAAAGGGAACGCGGCGATCGTCGGTCGGCAGTCCACCTACTCTCTCTACACGCCCGATCTGGCAACCTATGGCGCAGACGACAAATTTGACCACAAAGCCGCCGAAGGCTTCATCTACGTTTGGGGCTTGCCTACCCGCGTCTGGTCACAAAATCTGCGGAAATAAAAGCCGTTAGGAATTGAATGAGAAGGGACGATCGTGACGATCGTCTTTTTTTTCCTCCCTCCTCCCTCCTCCCTCCTCCCTCCTCCCTCCTCGTTCTCTCTCCTTTTTTCTCTCCAAAAACTTCCCCCCTTCCCACTTTTTCCTCGCACCTTGGGCAACCTTAAATCACGACCCTTCCTAAAAGTCGTCACTAGTAACGCAAGCAAGGTAAACGACAGGCATGACGAGACTCACTCCTCGGCATCTAGACGCAGAAAACAAAGAGCCAATCCCAGACACCTACCCCATAGCCACCAGTCTGCAACCGCTCAAAGAATCGGATTGGCTGCTGAGGACGGTCGTAGAAAATCTGAATGATGGCGTGGTGATCACCGATTTACAAGACTGCGTTTTGCACGTCAACTCGCGCATGGCCAAACTCGTCGGCTGCACCATCGCAGAAATGATCGGCAAACCGTCTGGGCAATTTTTCTCAGCGATCGAAGGTTGGCTCCAATTTCACGCCGGGCAAGCCACTCAAGGACGACAGCGCTTTTATGGCTGGAAGGAAGGACAACTTCAGCGCAAAGACGGTCGAAAATTTTGGGCAGAAGTCAACGCTACTCTATTGTGCAACAATTCTGGAGAACCCACCGGAACGCTAATCACCGTCAAAGATATCACCGAACGCAAATGGCTCGAAGAATATCTGCGATTGCTAGAATCAGTCGTCGTGAATGCCAACGAGATAGTTATGATCTCACAGGCAGAACCAACCGAAGACCCTCTCAGTTTGCGAATCGTCTACATTAATGATGCGTTTCTACGAGTGACAGGCTACAACTCATCAGAAGTGATTGGCAAGTCGGCTCATCTTTTGCTGGGAATAGACACCGCTGAGAGTGAGGTCGATCGCATTCGGGCTGCCCTACTCAAATACGAGGCCGTCAAAGCCGAATTGATTCTCCATCGCAAAGATGACACTCCGTTTTGGGTCGATCTCAATTCTGTGCCGATTCGAGACGAACAAGGTAAAGTGACTCACTTTGTCTCCGTCATGCGCGAAGTCACCGAACGCAAACAAGTCGAAGAACAACTGCGCCGCAATGCGTTTCATGATTCGTTAACGGGGTTGCCCAATCGTCTGCTGTTTATGGAGCGGCTGTCTCACACGGTCGATCGCCTCAAACAAAACCCCGATCTCCAGTTTGCCGTCTTGTTTTTGGATCTCGATCGCTTCAAAGTGATCAACGATAGTTTGGGTCACATGATTGGCGATCAGTTGTTGGTCGCGATCGCTCGTCGCCTCGAAGCCTGTGTGAGTCAGCAAGATACCGTTTCTCGTCTGGGCGGTGACGAATTCACCATTTTGCTCGAAAGCATTCGAGATGTCGAAGATGCTACCAAAATTGCTGAACAGGTACATCAGGCGCTCTCGACTCCGTTTGATTTGAATGGACATGAGGTATTTACGTCGGCGAGTATTGGCATCACCATGAGTACGACTGCTTTTGAGCGTCCTGAAGATCTGCTGAGGGGGGCAGATATTGCGATGTATCGAGCCAAGGCCTCTGGTAAAGCCTGTCACGAAATTTTTGACACAGACATGCACACGCGAGTCGTCAATCTGCTGCAACTAGAAAACGATTTGCGGCGGGCCGTCGAGCGTCAAGAATTTTTGCTGCATTATCAGCCGATCGTCGCCCTGGCCACCGGAAGAATCGTCGGCTTTGAGGCTTTAGTTCGCTGGCAGCATCCCGATCAGGGCATGGTTTCACCGATCAAGTTTGTACCGATTGCCGAAGAGACGGGGTTGATTATTCCGCTGGGGCAGTGGGTTTTAAAAGAAGCCTGTCAGCAAATGAAACGCTGGCAAACTCGCTTTCCTCAAGATCCGCCTCTGAGCATCAGCGTCAATCTGTCGAGTCGCCAATTTTCTCAGCCCAGTCTGATTAGTCAAATTCGCCAACTGCTTGCGGATACTGGATTGGATGCTCACAGTCTCAAGCTAGAAATCACCGAAAGCGCCATCATGGAAAACACCGAATCGGCGATGGATATGCTGCTACAACTCAAGGCGATGGGCATTCAGCTTTCGGTCGATGACTTTGGGACGGGCTATTCGTCGCTGGGCTATTTGTATCGGTTTCCAATGGATTTGCTCAAGGTCGATCGCTCGTTTATTAGCCGTGTCGATGTCGATGGCGAAAAGCTAGAACTGGTTCGCACGATCATTACTCTGGCCTGGAATCTGGGCATGGATGTGGTGGCCGAAGGCGTAGAAACGACCAAACAACTCGCTCAACTCAAGGCGCTCAAGTGCGAATATGCTCAAGGTTATTTGTTTTCTAAACCTCTGAGCCGCAAAGACGCTGAGAAACTGATGAATATTGACCACCCGTTTAAGCATTTGGCTCAAGTGTTGCCGCCTAACGGACGAGCGATCGAACCCGCAGATTTTTGAGGCGATCGCTCCCCAACTTCGCCAGCCCAACGCTCGAAAGACGAAGAACTGTGCGATCGCGGACGTATTCAAATCCTATGCGACCCGTCACCTCCCAACCTTCACGAAACATCCTTGCCAAAGTCAACACCGACAAGTCTGCGCGATCGTGATCAATCACCTTGACTTTCGATTCACCAACCCGTTCTCAAAACTGTTGATGTTCGGTTGAACGACAACACTAAAAGACCGGATTCAGTGACTTTCGGGCTGGTCGGCATAACGCTCGTGTTCAGGGGCGGCTATTAACCCTTGCATCTCACCGAGAACCTTTATTCCGTCCGCTGCAACACGGTTGTTAGCCCGTTCTGGCATTATTGGCAAGCCTACTAAATGCAAAACAGTTAGAGTGAAGCTAACTCTATTAAACAGCTAAACTCCTTATGTAGTTTTCTACCGATTGATCAGGTAACGATAAATCATCATTGAGATCATCAACCATCTTATGGTGTTGATTGTGTGGTGATGGTGCAAACAATACTCGATAATCCTCAGCTATGATCTCCCTGTCGCACCTATTCCAGCCCATAGAATAATCATGAGAATAACTTTCTGGATTCAACGATCTGAGTTGATAATAGCTATGGGGCAACCTTTGACTCATATCTATACCCTGATTAATAGCCAAATAAGACAAAGTCCAATGATGCCCATATTCGTGGGCTAGAGTTCTCATCAAAGAGTCCATAGTTTTTAGATAGAAGTAATTCAACACAATCACAGCAGTCATAGCTACGATGTTAGACGAATCGTCAGGATCGTAGTGGAATCTTGCTGTCCAATATCCGAAGTAATTAGTTGCCCCATCATTGCGAATCCTAATAACATCGAGAAGATTGATGTCTAATTCATCAGAGAGCAATTTATTAGCAATAAAAGTAACGAGTTCATTATAATCTTCTTGATTAAGTTTTCCAGTTCTGTCATCTATACGTATGAACATATTTAATTAGTCAAAGCTCCCCTAATAACATATCGAAGTAATTGAAATCAAGTATTAGCGTTAGAAGAATGAGGCGGCAGCTTCTTAATTTCTTTCAATGTTACCCCTTCAAAATCATCATCAAGACCTGGAGCAGTCGAGATAATAATCTCTCTACCACGATCTCTCCTAATTTTACGGTGCTCCTCTACTTCTTGGTAAATGACTGTTGGAGCTTCTTCAACTAGTCGCCCAGCCTTCATATCTGCTAGATGTTCACGGAGTTCTTCTAACTCATCATCAGGTATACCAGCTCTAACAGCTTCTTCAATTAAAAACTCGATTTCTCTAGAACCAACAGAAGTGGTATTCTTTAGAGCAGTATTAACCTTTGACATTGCATCTTTATAGTAGAGCGATTCGATTTCATCCGTTGTAGAAGTATCTCTAGGAATTTCGATTTCCTTGATTATTCTAGAGCGCACTCTAAAAGCAGCAAGCAAGAAAGAAACATTTTCTAGAAAAACAATGTCACTTTCAGTAAATTCATGAACGTAGCCTGTGAATAGCGAAAGAGTTCCAATGACTTTTCCAAGCATTAATAAAGGAAAACAAATAAAGGATTTAAGGTTTTGAGACTTAACCCATTCAAAATTGTTAAATTCGTCCTCTCTTTTTGCTATGTCTTCAACTTTTTCATATCTTCCGGACTGAAAGACTTTTCCTACAATTTTCTGACCCATCGCTCTAGGCTCGTCAACCCTACCTACCCAGCCCTTTTTATCACCATCAGAATGCGCCTTATCAGTGACAAACAGGCTTTGACCATCAAACGTAAGCCTTACGATACAAACTTTGTAAGGCATTAAGTAATCTACCAATTTATTGGCTATTGTCTTATAGACAGACTGCTCCGTTGTATGAACGGGCACATTTTCTAGTGTAGGGTCTGCTAGCACTTTAACTATATCTGCAAATATTTTATCTTCATCTTTTTTTCGCAGTCTAGAAATTGCTGCTGCAACATGCGCCCCAACTATTGTTAACCAGCAAACATCTGAGTCAGAGTAAACTAAGTTAGAATCAGCTCCACCAGTCTCCGGATTGACTCTGTTGACAACCTCAATAGTTCCAAAAGTTCTATGTGTCCCGTTTAGAGGTACAGAAATTCCACATCTCAAAAAACCCAACTTCTCAGAATATTCTTTTCCATAAATAAAGTCATCGACCTCTTTATCAAGATCAAGCCGATTTGACCAATAAGGCTCACCATATGGTTTGCCATAGGCGGCTCTGCCCGAAAAACTTTGCCCTGGCTTATATTTTTCATCATGCAACCAGGAAGCCTCTATAACATCACCACCTCTGTCCACCCCGTTCATTTCATACCTTTCCAAAAAACCATCCTTAGAGAACAAAAAAATAGAGATCACTTGCGGAGAAAGCTTTTTCTTAACCTCCAAAAAAGTTTCCTCGACGATAAGACCTACATTTGGAAATGTGAGTATGGTGTTCCCGAATTTCCGTAATTCAGTGATCTCTTGAAGACTTATTCCAGATTCCATAGGTATGTGATGAGTATCGGCATAAATCCTGGCATCTACAATCGTAGCCCTCAGACGAAGCAATCGCGAACTATCTTAAGAGTTAAATCACACAGATTTTTTCTATTAAAGCATAAATTTAAATTTGAGTAAATGCCAGAGATCAAGTTGAATACACTTGTACGCATTTTGCTAGTTCCTTACCAGTCATAGCTGCCATACAGAATGCTTTTAGAAACTTGCTGCTGAGTACCGAGAAACAAGTTTGTGGATTTGTGGACTCTTAGAAATAGTCCCTCCTGGTAACGCAGAGAGGGCTAACAATTGATCAGACTGAAGCTTCAGAGCTTATGCAGACTATTATCCGCATAAGTCTCTCTCGAGAGCGTTATCTAGAACCTTCGCGGCATAAAATCTGATGAAGGATCTTATCCAGAGGACTTTCCGTATAACTCTCCTAGTGAGGATCTTATGCAGCAATTTATCCGTATATTAGCCACGCTTAAAGTTTTCGTCAAGAGAAATCTAAGTAGATTCTCAGAACTCAAATGTACTAATCAAGTTTCACGCTCTCCACGGATAACACACATCAGCGTCAGGAGAGACCCATGCAGCCACTACCCAAAAAATTGCTCGACCAGGTTCGGGAGATTATTCGGTTCAATGGGTGAGCAGCGCATCACTAAACTTAAGATTTCTAGGATTCAAAAAAACGAGAAACTTGTGTAAGATGTCCGCAGGTGGAGATCACGCCCCGGAAATCTGATCTAGGAAATCAAATCTCCGAGGACTTCCACCTAAGTTAAACGTACTAACTTCGGAGGCGTTCATGATTGTACTACGTCTGCTTTGCGATGGGATCTTGAAAGGTTGGAATCAAGATCCTGCATACGCTTTCCATTCCTGGGGAACGATCGAACCGTCGTCGTTCCCGTCCTCTTTGAATTAAATAGAGAGGATAAAAACATGGCAGTTAGGAGATATTTTCCTGACTCGGTTTCGTTTGGCTTTGAGTTGCACTGCTCATCGGTTAGACGCTATCGAGTCATGGTGACATTGGATTTGCAAGAGCGGTTTATCTTTATGCCGTCTGGCATTCTCTCAGATGTCATCGATTCAATGGACGAGTTTATTGACCAACTGAGTGAAGTGGCATCAACGAAACTGGCAATACTCAAGTGGGATGGCAGTAGTGATTTAACGACTGAATACCAGATCATTCGAGTGTTGTCGGGTTATCAAGTGCAGCGATCGTTAATGAAGTTCAACATGGTCATTGGCGATAGTTCATTAATTCACTTGGAAGAATTGCACGACAAAAAGACGATTCAACTGTAGAAGATTTGGGAGTTCGATCGCATTACATCGATCGTGCTTTGGGACTCCCTTTTCTGAATCTCTGAAACTCAGAAGCGATCGCCCTGTCCCTTTCTACTGAGATTTAAATTTCTAATTCTATAATCCAATTTCTAGCTGTCCGGCTGTGTTTTCCTGCACCGTTGGCTTTTCGCTGCGTCCTTTGCGAAGTCCGATCGCAATCTTGCTGTGTTTCTCAATTTGGCTCATCACCTGTCGGGCACGTTGAATCACAGAACTGGGCAACCCTGCCAACCGTCCCGCCTCGATGCCATAGGAGCGATCGGCACCTCCCGGCTGGACTTTGTGCAAAAAGATAATCTGATCGGGCATTTCTTTGACGGTCACCTGATAGTTGGCGACATTCGGCAAGATGGAAGCTAACTCGTTAAGTTCGTGATAGTGAGTGGCGAAGATGGTTCTGGCTCGGATTTGAGTGGCTAAATGTTCGGCAACGGCCCAGGCGATCGACAATCCGTCAAAGGTGGCCGTTCCCCGTCCAATTTCGTCGAGCAAAACGAGCGATCGCTCCGTGGCGTGATTGAGAATATTCGCGGTTTCGTTCATCTCAACCATGAAAGTAGATTGACCTGTCGCCAAATCATCGACCGCTCCGACACGAGTAAAGACGCGATCGCACACACTCAACTCGGCCGCTTGAGCCGGGACAAAACTCCCTACCTGTGCCATGAGTTGGATCAGACCAATCTGACGCAGATAACAGCTTTTTCCACTTGCGTTGGGGCCAGTGAGAACGATCAGATCGGGTGAGGAGGGAGGAGGGAGGAGGGAGGAGGGAGTGCCCAGAGTGGCTGAATTGGGGACGAAAAAGCCTGCTGGAAGTGACTGCTCGACAACGGGGTGACGGCCTTCTGTGATTTGAATGGTGCGACCTTCAAGCATTTGAGGGCGACAGTAGCCCTGGTAGACGGCGACTTCGGCCAGTCCAGCCAGCGCATCGACGGCAGCCACCGATCGCGCCACTTTGCGAATTAGTTCGGCTTGTTCTCCGACTTCCGATCGCAGTCCCGCAAAAATTTCGTACTCTAAGGCTCCCAATTCTTTACGGGCGTTGAGAATGCGGTTTTCTCGTTCTTTGAGTTCTGTGGTGATGTAGCGTTCTTCGTTGACGAGGGTTTGCTTGCGATCGTATTCCGGGGGCACCTGTCCAGCTTTGGTGCGAGAAATGCTGATGAAGTAACCAAACGTTTTGCTGTACCCTACTTTCAGCGTCGGAATTTTGGTGCGTTCTCGTTCAGAGACTTCTAGTTGGGCCAACCACGCTTCATCGTCGGCGGCTTGCTGGCGCATTTCATCCAGTTGAGGCACAATGCCTTCGCGAATTAATCCCCCTTCTTTGAGCGCCAGAGGTGGACGTTCGACCAGACGGCTGTGTAAATGTTTGCCCAACTGTTCGAGAATCGGCGGCACCTGCTGAACGGCTTTGAGGTAAGGCGATCGCGACTCTGCTACCAGCCTTCCTAAATCAGGCAATTTGCCCAATGACTCGGCTAATCCGACCAGATCGCGCGGGCTGGCTGTCCCCGATCCGGCTCGACCTGCCAACCGTTCGAGGTCATAGATTTGTCGCAGCAGCTTTTGTAAATCTTCTCGCAGCGTGCCATTTTCGACCAGTTCTTGCAGCGTGTCCTGTCTAGCTCGAATGCCTGCAACGTCTAACAACGGCTGTAACAACCAGCGACGCAGCGCCCGACTGCCCATCGGCGTGACGGTACGATCGAGCGCCCACAACAGCGACCCGTGAAAAGTACCATCTCGCGAGGTTTGCGTGATCTCCAGATTGCGGCGCGTCTGATTGTCTAGCGTCAGATATTCTGTCAGCGTATAGGTGCAGATCGGCTGAAGCGGAATCTGAGTTTCTTTTTGGGTGTCTTCCAGATATTCCAGCAGGCCGCCAGCAGCGCGAACGGCTAGAGGCAAATGTTCGCAGCCCAACCCTTCGAGCGATCGCACCCGAAACCGCTGCAACAATCGCTGTCTCGCTTCGACCTGAGAAAAGGGAGCCTGGGGACGAAAGGTATAGCAAAACTGCGTCGGCAAACTGTCAGGAAGGTGAGCCGATTTTTCTCCCGGTCGCAGCAGTCCTCCCAGGTCAGGCGCATTCGTGGGAAACAAAATTTCCGCAGGTTGCAGCCGCATCAATTCCTGAGTCAGTTGATCGAGCGTCGAGGATTGCGTCGTCTGAAACTCCCCAGTTGAAATGTCTGCATACGCCAGTCCCCAATGATTTCCGGCGATCACAATGGCGGCTAGGTAGTTATTGCGCCGAGCATTCAACATGCCTTCTTCGAGCAGCGTTCCGGGTGTGACGACCCGCGTAATTTCTCGCCGCACCAGATTGCCCTGAGCTTCCGCAGCGTCTTCGACCTGATCACAGACGGCGATCGCGTACCCTTTCTCCACCAGCAGCGCACAATAGCGATCGAGCGCATGATGAGGAATGCCCGACAGCGGAACGCGCCCCACTTCTTTGCCGCCATCTTTGGAGGTGAGAACGATTTCTAGCTCACGCGAGACGACTAGCGCATCTTGAAAAAACGTCTCAAAAAAATCGCCGACTCGATACAGCAAAATCGCATGAGGATACTGGTCTTTAATCTCCGCATAGTGACGTAACATCGGAGTGAGATCTTGACGATTGACCGATCGATGGTCAGCATACCGAACCGCATGTTTGATCAACCGTTCGGGAACGCCGTTAGAGTCTGGATCAGTCGGTGCCGGATGAGAAACAGTCATGAATATCAGTACAAGTCTACTAAAACTTACTTTAATCCTAGCTTTCCTGAGTCTATAGCGGTTTTTGATGTTTTGAGTTCACGCATTCTCGCGCCTGCTACAATCCCTGTCTATGAGTGTCACTGTCCCTCTTCAAGATATAACGTTGCGCCCGGCGATCGCTGCCGATGTCGATTGGGGTGCGCCTTTGATGTTTGCGTCGGGGCCGGCTCTATTTGGCTATGTGTTTGCGTCTGAGCCACCGGAGGCAGCAGAAACCCTCCGTCAGGCGTTTGGGTTTGCAGGACACGCCTTTAGTTTTGACCATGCTCAAGTGTTAGAAGTCGCTGACGAACCCGTTGGGCTAATCATCGCGTATCGAGGCAACGTCAAGCGCAAGGCAGAAGAAAAAGTGCAGGGCGTGATGGCGCGAATCTTACCGCTCAAAAAGCTCCCCGGAATTTTGATGAATGTGGCGGATCTGACTCGCATCAAACAAGATGTCGCCCTGAATGACTATTACATTCTCAGTCTCAGCATTGCTCCAGAATGGCAGGGTCAAGGATTGGGGACGGCTGTCTTAAAGGATGCCGAAATTGAAGCTCAGGAGTTGGGCTGTCGATCGATTTGTCTGGATGTCCCCTACAGCAACGATCGCGCCAAAGCCTTGTTTGAACGATTAGGCTATCAAGTAGTCGCCAGCCGAACCAGCGATCGCTTTCAGCAAGCTACCCAGGTAGGCGGACTCCACCGAATGGAAAAGCGCTTTGGTTGAACTTATCTGAGAATCTGTTTGAAAAATATAGCAATCCTAAATGAGTCATGAACAGATTTTTGTCGCTCCGTTCCAGTCCGCTTCGCCCCCTAAATCCCCCATTCTGGGGGACTTTGAAACTGGGGAATGTCTCTTGAAATCTAGGAAGTCTCTCAGCTCAAAGTCCCCCAATTTTGGGGGATTTAGGGGGCACGATCAAGTCTGCATTTCACGAGTGATTTGGGATTGCCATAGATAGACCGGGATTTCGGTAAAGTGGTTTGTATGCTAAAGCCCCACGTCCTCAAATCTAGAACTCTCAGCATCACGATCGCCCTCCTCAGCGGCATCCTCATGGGATTGACTCCCGCCCCTCTCAACCTCTGGCCCCTCGCTTGGATCGCTCTCGCCCCCCTGTGGATTATCCTCATCCCTCATTCCTCATCCCTCATCCCTCCCTTAGTTTGGGGAATCGCCTACCACGGAATCGCCCTCTCGTGGATCACAGGCTTACATCCCTTAACCTGGCTGGGAGTGCCTTGGCTGGCGAGTGTGGCGATCGTCTTTTTTGCGTGGGCGTTTATCACTCTATTGGGAGCCGGAACCGTCTGTTTGTGGGCGTGGGGCATGAGAAAATTGGGTCAGGTGGGGTCTGGGCTGCGCGTTCTCATCGGGACGGCGTTGTGGTGCGGGCTAGAAACGATTCGGTTGATGGGGCCGCTGGATTGGACATCCCTTTCTTACACCCAAAGTCCGTATAATTTGGCGATTTTGCATCTGGGTCAAATTTCTGGAGCGATGACGGTGACAGCGGCGATCGTAGCAGTCAATGGTTTAATCGCAGAAGCCTGGATTGCTCGACGAGTCCAGAGAAGTCGGCTTTTGGGGGGGGCGATCTCTTCGAGACATCTGCAAGCGATCGCTCTATGCTTAATCTTGCATCTAATCGGTTTTGGGTTATACAGTCGTCCGCTGGTCGAAGTGCCAGAAGCCTCACTCAAAGTCGGCATTATTCAGGGCAACGTTCCCACTCGGATCAAGCTGTTTGCAGATGGATTGCGGCGGGCACTTGAGGGCTACAGTGCAGGCTACCGAACCTTAGCCGATCAGGGCGTGGATGCCGTGTTGATGCCAGAAGGAGCGCTTCCGTTTCAGTGGCAGGGGACGAATCGAACTCAGAATGTCGTCTATCAAGCGATTTTAGAGAAAAAAGTAACGGCGTGGCTGGGAACCTTTGTGCCCCAGGGAGAACAGTATACTCAGAGCTTGCTGACGATCGCGCCCAATGGTGAAACGCTCGGCCGCTACAACAAAGTCAAACTCGTTCCTTTAGGCGAATACACCCCATTTCAGGAAGTGTTGGGCGGACTGTTTAATCGATTGTCTCCCATTCGAGCCGATATGCTGCCCGGATTGATGAATCAGCGCTTTGAAACGCCGTTTGGTCAGGCCGCTGTCGGGATTTGCTACGATTCAGCCTTTCCAGAATTGTTTCGCGCTCAGGTGGCAGACGGCGCACAGTTTATTCTGACGGCTTCTAATCTTGACCCCTACAGCACCACACTGATGGAGCAGCATCAAGCACACGACTTGATGAGAGCGATTGAAACCGATCGCTGGTCTGCTCGCGCCACAAATACGGGCTACTCCAGCATCATCGATCCGCGAGGTCATGTGCAGTGGCGATCGCAGCCCAACCAGTATGAGATTCACGCTGGCACCCTCTATCGCCGCCAAACCCAAACCCTTTATGTGAAATGGGGCAATTGGATTACGCCGTTGCTCATTGGAATGGGCGCGATCGGCTTAGGAATGCACTGGAAGCGGGAGCGATCAACCTAAAAAATTGTGAATTCAAATTCAATGGATCTCTCTGCTACGGTTGCAGATTCGGTAGCCCCTAAATCCTCCACGAGTAGAGGACTCTGAGCCAGCAATCTTATCTTAACGTGAATTCGATGAGAGTTTTTCCGCTTCGTTGTTCACGGCTTTTGCCCCCCAACCCCCCAATTTTGGGGGACTTTAAGAGAGGAGTTCTGGTTCAAAGTCCCTCACTCGTGGGGGATTTAGGGGGCGTTCCTGGAGCTAAAAGCGAAGCGAAGCGTTCATCGAACTGACGTTATCTTAAGTCCCCCAATTTTGGAGGCAGAAGACGAGAACACCGAAGCGAAAAATTCAATCAACCTGACCTTAAAAAATCTCTTGCTCCAGCAGTTTCCCGCCCTTTACCTCCAAAATTTGGGAGGAGTTGATCCACTGGGCATCAAAGGAGCCAAGATGAGTCGTGGTGATCAGCGTCTGAAACCGATCTTGAATTGCATCCAACAACTGATTTTGACGACTCAGATCCAATTCCGCCAACACGTCATCCAACAACAACAACGGCGGCTCGCCAATCACATCTTCGATCAGCTTCAATTCAGCTAGTTTGAGGGCGAGAACGAGCGTGCGCTGCTGTCCTTGAGAGCCATATTGACGAGCGGGAGTTTTGTTGATGGTGAATTCTACTTCGTCGCGGTGGGGGCCGACGATCGTGGTTCCTTGATGCTGTTCTACAATTGCACGCTGCTGAATCTTTTCTAGAAACGCTTTCTGCAAGGCTTCAGGATCATCTTCTACCAACTCCACATTGGGCGCATAGCGAATTTCTAACTGCTCGGTACTGCCGCTAATCGACTGATGCCACGATTGAGCAAACGGAACAAGCCGCTGCAACACTCTAGCGCGACGACGAATTACACGAGAGCCAGCGATCGCCAGTTGAGCATCCCAAAGTGCCAGTTCGGAAGTGTGAGGAGGGAGGAGGGAGGAGGGAGGAGGATCTTGAGAGTCGGCTTTGAGTCTTGCTTTTAACAAAGCGTTGCGCTGACGGAGAATTTGATTGTATTGCTGAAGCACGTAAGCATAAATCGGCTCTAGCTGCACCAGAAGGGAGTCAAGCCAGTGACGACGCTGATCGGGGCCGCCGCGCACCAGATCCAGATCCAGGCTAGAGAATTGCACCATATTCAGCGTGCCGAGAAAGTCAAGTTGGCGACGCAGATTTAGGCTGTTTAGAGCAACGGTGCGACGACCATTTTGGCGAAGCGTCATGGCGAGATCGACCGCTCCCATGTCCTTTTGTAGATGTCCAGTAATTTGAGCGATCGCTTCTCCATCTCGAATCAAGTCACGATCGCGGGAAGTGCGGTGCGATCGCAGCGACGACAACAACTCGACGGCTTCTAATAAATTTGACTTGCCCTGTGCATTGTTGCCCACCAAGATCGTCTTCGCTGCCGAAAAATCAACTTGCTGGTCAGCGTAGTTGCGAAAGTGACGAAGGTGAAGCGTTTTGAGATACATAAACCGTTGGCAGCTTTGCGATCGCAGCTAAAATTTTCTCTCCTTCTAGTCCACGATCTAGCGTCCAATTTTGGGACGACATCGGCTACTTTTGGGTGGACGTTTGTTCTAACTCAACATAAGTCTCCCTTAATGTAGCGCCCGATCGCGGTAATTTTTCATCATTCACCAATCCCCCAAAAATGGGGGACTTTGAGCCGTCGTCCTGGCTTTGAACTTTGGAAATCTTTCCTTGGTCAAAGTCCCCCAGACTGGGGGATTTAGGGGGCTGAAGCCGCCTGAAACGAAGCGACAACGACTTGTGTACACGGTAGCAAGCTGCCATTTGGGGGATTTAGGGAATGGGGCAGGTTTAGAGTCTGGGATCGATCGGTTCAGTTTCCAGGGCTAAAACTCCGAATGTACATTCGTGCACGCGGCGGAGTGGCTCTTTGGCGACGAAGCGATCGAGGGCTTCAAGTCCCAGGGCAAATTCTCGCAAGGCGAGCGATCGCTTACCTGATAATCCTCTTTTTCGCAGTCTTTCCAGGTTTTGAGGAAGCGAATACTCAGCCCCATAGATGATTCGTAGATACTCTTGTCCTCGACACTTGACCGCAGGCTGCACCGATCGCGATTGAGGAATAAATTCGAGTGGCTTTACTACCATGCCTTCGCTGCCTTGCTGAGTGCGATCAAGCCACCAGTTGATTCCTGTTGCGACGCTTTCAGGATTTGTCGTATCAACGATTTGAGCAGCCGTTGCTAAAAGAAGATCAGAGTCGGATCGAGCGAATTTGGCGATTTGTTCGAGATGCCACAGGTGAGATTTGTCCGTGTGAACCGTTCCCTCTGTGGCGAGGAGATGAAAGGGGGCGAGTTTGAGGTCGGCGATCGAGGACACTGACCAACAGTAACGACGGTAAGCTTGACAATATTGTTGAGTAAGCTGCGATCGCTGCTGATAGTGGGTTAATGGCACGTCGATGCCTCGCGATTTAGCCTGGGTTAGGAGCGCGATCGCATCTGTCAAGGCAGTTTGGGCAGCCCTTCCGACGGGAGCGTACTGCTGTCGCAAAAGTTGTTGAGCTTTGACCGACCAGGGCATGAGTTCGCAGTCGAGACACACCCAATCGGTTTGCAAGTCCTCCCAAAAATCAGTGGCAGAAAGGGTCGATCGCAGTCGATCTAAAAATTCCGTTTCGAGTGAGCGATTGTCGAAAAAAGGTCGTCCGGTGCGCGTGTAGCAAATGCCAAACCGATTATCTGTCACACCAAATCGCACTTGTGCAGCGTCGGAAGATTTGCAGACAATCACAACTGCCCGCGATCCCATATGTTTCTCTTCGCACACCACTTCTGTAATTCCCTGCTTGCGATAATACGCAAAGGCTTCGGCAGGATGTTCTAAAAAGCCTGCTTCTTTAGAAGTTTCAACCGGGGACATCGTGGGCGGCAGGTAGATCAGCCACTTGGGATCGGCCGCAAACCGACTCATCACTTCTAACGCTGCGATCGCATTCTCTGGACGAATCGTAATCGGACGATGTAAGCGTGGCGTAATCATGCGTTTGCCTGTGACATCCGCGATATCTAAAACGTCATCATCCTGTTGTTGAAGCGTCAAAGTAGACTGAGCAACCAGCGGGCGAATCGGCTCACAATAAACCTTTTGAGCGGGAACCGAAACCAGTTCTTTTTCGGGATAGCGTAGTGCAGTCAGATTGCCGCCAAACACACAGCCCGTATCGATGTCGATCGTGCCATTAAGCCATACAGGAGTCGGGACAGGCGTATGACCATACACGACGATCGCCTCGCCTCGATAATCCGATGCCCAGTTATAGCGCACAGGCAGCCCAAATTCGTCGATTTCTCCAGTCGTCTCCCCATACAGTGCAAACTCTCGAACTTGAGCCGACCCGCGCCCTTGATAGGCTTGTTTCATACCCGCATGAGCGACGACGAGACGACCTTGATCTAACACATAGTGACTGACCAGAGAATCGAGAAAAGATTGCAGCGATCGCAGGTCAGATTCTTCGAGTGATTCGAGTTCTTTTAGGGTTTTGTCGAGGCCATGATTGACTTTGACGGTTTGACCTTTGAGCTTGCGAAGTAGCTTGTAATCGTGATTGCCCGGAACACAGAGCGCACTTCCCGCAGCGACCATTTTTTGCACCAGATTCAAGGTGTCGAGAATACGATCGCCGCGATCGACTAAATCTCCCAAAAAGATCACTTTCCGATCTTCTGGATGATGATAGGTTTGTTCTTTAAGTTGATATCCCAGTGTTCGCAAAAGTGTTTCTAATTCGTCACAGCAGCCATGCACATCGCCAATAATATCGAAAGGGCCGTGTTCGTGTTTTTTGTTGTTCCAGAGCGGTTGACGGATGATTTCAACGGACTCAATTTGCTCGATCGAAGAAAGTATATGAACTTGACGAAATCCCTCGCGCTGAAGTCCTTTGAGGGATCTGTGAATGTTTTGAATATGGCGACGAACCACATGATCGCCAAACTGACGATCGGGGCGACGATGATTGCGATCAAGGCACACCTGCTCCGGTAGATTCAATACAATTGCGATCGGAAGACAGTGATAGCGTCGCGCCAGTTGAATCAGATGTTTGCGGTCTGCGGGCTGAGTGTTGGTGGCATCAATGACGGTTAATCGTGCTCGATCGAGGCGTTTTGCGGCAACGTAATGCAACACATCAAATGCATCTTGGGTGGCAGATTGATCCAATGGATTGTCTGAGACCAAACCGCGACAAACATCAGATGAGACTGTTTCAGTGGGCAAAAAATGCTGATGGGCAAAGGTTGATTTTCCAGAGCCAGAAGCCCCGATTAAAGTAACTAACGAAAGTTCAGGAATTGTGATGTTCATGGGCTGCTCCGTTCAAAAATTGCCAGTTGCGTCGGGGCACCTACGACTAAATCGAGCGCTCCGATATCCGCGAAACTGACTGTGTAACCAAACCGTTGAGAAACTGTAGTCGCCCAGGTTTGAAATTCTTGGCGTGTCCATTCAAATCGGTGATCGTGATGGCGTAACGTTCCCGTTGCTAATGTTATAAATTTAACGTTGTATTCACGGTTGGGAGTTGTGACTAAAACGATGCGCGGATGGGCGAATTCAAAGACGACTCGTTCTAATGCGGCAAGTCTTGATTCGTCGAGGTGTTCAATAACTTCGACCAGGGTAGCGGCATCGTAATTTTCTAAGCGGCGATCGCGATAGGTCAATGCGCCTTGAAAGAGTTGAATTCTCTGCTTTTGGGACTCTGAAATCAAAAGGCGATCTAATTTTTCTTGGGCGATTTCTAGCGATCGAGACGAAACATCCAGTCCTGTAATCTGCTCAAAAAACACATCTTTGGCTAACTGAGCAACTAGTTTTCCTTCTCCGCAACCCAAATCAATCACTCGTTTTGCATGAAATTGTTTGAGGCTATCAATCACAGTTTCATAGCGTATTTGATTTAGGCTAATTGGTTTCTCACTGGCTTCAGCCTGGTATGAGCTAATGGGTTCAGGCAATTCTTCTGAGCTTAATTGGGCGAGTGCTGCCTGGGCAAGATGCTTTTGTCGCTTGAGATAACGCTGAGTAATTTGCACTTTTTCAGGATGCGAACTTAGCCAGCTTTCTCCATGCCGCAGCAGTTTCTCGACTTCTTCTTCGCCAACCCAATAATGTTTATCTTCATCCAACACGGGAACTAACACATACAAATGACTCAGCAGTGTTTGTAGCGTTGTTGTTGTTACTAGCTCGACGCTGTAGTAGAAGCTGTTTCCCCACTCTGGAAAGTGTTCGTCTAATGCAAGCTGTGTTGTCGTCACAACATATCCCAGCGGCTCAAATAAGCGATGCAAAAACTCTTGGCCACCGCGACAAGGAAGCACCGAGAGCTTTACCCAGAGAGGAATTGGCTGTGAGGTCAGATCAGGACGATCTTTACACTGACCCGATAGCGCCGAGCGAAACACTTGAGCGATCGCAACACTCATAAACGAAGAAGCCACATAGGGGCGATCGTTGACATATTGATCTAATGTCGTAGCTTGACCGCGCACCAATTTAACGGGATCAATCTCTAACAACAAAACAACAGTGCAGCGATCGGGCGTTGCTTCGGGGTAAAAAACCTGCGCGCGTCCAAACGACAGATCGAACGATTGAAAGCGATCGGGATGCTTGCCCAGCAGATAGCCCAAATCTGTCGCAGGTGAGTGAGTCGTAGTAATCGTCAGCAGCATGGTGGATGAGTTGAGCCGGGATCTGAGGATACCCAAACTTTGGATCGTCCTCAAATCCAGTTGTAGTATCTGTAGTATAACCTCAACCTTCACGATGGCAAGTGTCAAGCTGCCAGACCTCAACGCGAATCATCAAGCCAGCCGAAACTGAGTCAACGCGGTGTCGCGATCGCCGCTACTTTTCGACAAAGGCGAATTGCGGATGGTTACAACCGTTCAGACAAATTGGGCGTTGCTGAACGGAGGGATGAATCTGTGGGAAGTGTCCATCTTTTCGCCCTCTAAATCCCACAAAAATCGGGGACTTTGAACCTTGGGTTTCCTGCCGCTTTGGGGCACACCCCCTGATTCAGCAACGCCGTTTTTATGGAGCGATCGACCTGTACAACTGCAAGCAGACATCAAAAAACGTCAGTTCAATGAAATATTCTCCACTTCGGTGTTCTGAGCTTTTGCCCCCCAATTTGGTAGGACTTTAGAACAAGATCTCTGGTTTAAAGATCTGGTAAGGACATGACAGTGCTATACTCCTACTCCACCAGGTTAGTCAGAGATTTTGCAGTCGATCGAATCACATCACCTGCATTCGACAACACCTGAGATAAAGAACGCTGGTCTTGCAAAATAACTCGCGCACAGTTGCGGCCGGGGATTCCTGAAATCGAGCCGCCGGGATGAGTCCCTGCCCCCGTTAGAAACAATCCCTCGATCGGGGTGCGATAGTTAGCAAGCTCTGGCAGCGGACGAAAGAACATCATCTGATCAAAGGTCATATCCAGATGGTAGTAGTTTCCCTTTAAAACTCCGATACGTTCTTCTAGCTCTGGCGGACTTTCGACACGACGGGCAATCATACTAGATTTGACATTAGGCGCATAGTCGGACAGCTTATCTAGAACGCGATCGGCAACTTTGTTTTTGAGTTCTTCTGTCCAGCCTGTTCCCTTTAGTCCAGTGCCTTCTGCACCTGCAATTTGATAGGGCACAAAGAACTCGATCCACAAGGTATGTTTGCCCTCTGGAGCCATCGACGGATCGCGCATAGTAGGGACAACGACATACATCGACGGATCTTCTAAAGGAATGCGCCCAATATTGGGATCGGTATGCGCTAACTCAACCTGAGCAACCGAATCAGCAATCAGCACAGATCCAATCAGATACTCATCTCGATGATTGTGATTAACAAAGCGGGGAGCCTCTGAGAGCGCACAATCGATTTTGAGAATGGCTTCGTTGTGGTTGGTGATGCGACGACTGACCCGATCGCGCAACGCAGCATCCACATCCCCCGGCTCCATCAACTGCAAAAACAATCGTTGAGCATCCAGACTAGACACAACGCCAACTTTTGCCCGATATTCTTGACCATTGGCAAGCCGTACCCCAACCGCGCGACCTTCATCAACTAAAACCGTTTTTACCGACTGGTCTGTCTTAATTTCGCCCCCCAAATCTTGCACACATCGCACGATCGCGGCTGTCAATGCTCCGGTTCCTCCTTTGGGGCGAGCCATGCCGGGATTGTGGCGCAGAGACATCATAATCGACCCCAAAGCCATATTTTTTTGAGAAGGTGGCGTGCCTAATTCGGCGGCTAGACGAGCCAGGGGAGCCTTGAGAAACTCTGAATCAAAGTATTCATTAATTACATCTAACGGGCTAGTAAACATCGTGCGGATGAAGTCTAGCGTCTGATCACCCGACCCCATCAGCGAGAACAGGTCTTTGAGCTTGCTGATGTCATAGTTACCCGCCATGTCCACAATCGATTTAGGCGGCGCATTAAAGAGTGGCGTGAGCATTCTAATGACCCGTTGCCAAAAGTCAGTAAACTCAGCATACTTCTGAGCATCTCGCGGGCTGTATCGAGCAATCTCAGCACAGGTTTCTTCGACAGAGCGGTGAGCCAAAAAGTACTTGCCGTCAGGATGAGGACAAAAGACAACGGGATCGCAGAAAAGATACTCCAGCCCATATTTGCTCAACTCTAATTCTTGAACAACCGGCCCTAAGTGAATAAAAAGATGGTCGATCGCACAGGGATTAAACCTGAAACCAGGGGCAACATCGGGCATTAATTCTTCTGTGGTAGCGGCTCCTCCAGGGATGGAATTTTTTTCTAGTAATAAAACACGGTATCCCGCTTTGAGTAGGTAAGCAGCACAAACTAGCGCATTGTGTCCTGCGCCAATGATAATCAGGTCGTAGCTTTCCATGTCCAGCCTTGAGAAGAGTATTCTGCGAGATTAAGGACTCATGGCATTGCTTAACTTCTATCTAGGGAACGACTTTTTTCTCGCTCATTCAAATAGAATTCAACCTGCTGTTGATTGCTGAATCTTGATCGCTAGAAGCACCCGATCGCCCACTGAGACTCTGGAGATTTCGCCCAACCCCCCTTAAAAAGCTACCGTGTACACACAAGCCCATCGATCGCTACGTTTCAGAATACTTAGGATCGTGAATTGAATAAGATCGATGATTACCTGATTGCTTCGCCCTAAATCCCCTATTCTGGGGGACTTTGAGAAAGCAGACATTCTAGAATTCAAGGCAGTTTCGCGGTTCAAAGTCCCCCAAATTCGGGAGATTTAGGGGGCAGAAGCCGAATTAAACGACGCGAAACCGCGAGAATTACAGGTTGTTTAATTCACGATCCTTAGCGATTAATGTTAGCTTCGCAAGAGCCTTCGGAGGGCATCTATGATTCGTGCAGCCTACTGTTAGTCTCGATCGTGAGGCAAACACACCCTACAGTATGTGGTTCCTTTGGGAGGAACCAGGCTTGAGCTAGTGGCTTCGGGTGTTTATGTGGTTGCGGCAAGAACGCGGCCGTTTTGCTCTTGGGGTTGCCAGCGGCTCAAATCAGCTATTTTGGCATAGACCGCCAATGCTTGAGCCACCACCTGATCCATGTTGTAATACTTGTAGGTCGCTAACCGTCCGACAAAATGCACATTAGGAGTCGCATCAGCCAACGTTTTGTACTGTTTGTAAAGCTCCGCATTCTCAGGACGAGGAACCGGATAGTAAGGATCACCCTCCGCCATCGGAAACTCATACACAATGCTGGTTTTGTTGTGTTCTTGCCCAGTGAGATATTTGAACTCAGTAACTCTGGTATAGAGGTGTTCGTTGGGGTAGTTGATCACCGCCGCAGGTTGGTGCGTTACTGTATTTAACGTTTCATGCTTGAAGTTGAGCGATCGATAAGGCAGTTTGCCAAAACGGTAGTCAAAAAATTCATCGATTGGCCCCGTGTAGATCATCTCGCGATAAGGAATCATTTGTTGAATCTCACGATAATCCGTGTTCAACATAACTCTGATGTTGGGATGCACCAGTAGATTTTCAAACATGCGAGTAAAGCCGTGGAGCGGCATCGCTTGATAGGTATCGGTGAAGTAGCGATCGTCTCGATTGGTGCGTGTCGGCACCCTGGCGGTGACTGATTTATCAAGTTCTGACGGATCGATCCCCCACTGTTTGCGCGTGTAGTTGCGGAAGAACTTTTCATACAGTTCTCGTCCAACTTTGCTAACAACCACATCTTCTGAAGTGCGAATATAGTCTTTGGGTTCTGCAACCGAGGCAAAAAACTCTTCAACTTCAAAAGAATTTAACTTTAGCCCGTAGAGCTTATTAATCGTATCGAGGTTAATCGGCATCGGCACCAATTGACCATCAACACTGGACAGCACTCGATGTTCATACCGTCGCCACTCGGTGAAGTTTGATAAGTACTCAAAGACATCGCGAGAATTTGTATGAAAAATATGGGGGCCATAGCGATGGATCAAAATACCATCATCGTTGTAGTGATCATAAGCATTACCCGCAATATGAGGGCGACGATCGCAGATCAAAATCTTCTTTCCTAGCTGGCTGGCTAGTCGTTCGGCTAAGACGCTGCCTGCAAATCCGGCTCCGACAATTAAATAATCAAACATTGAAGTTCCTTGTAGGGTTATTGTAATGTCATGTCTTTTGAGCCTGTGTCACCTGGACATTAGTTTGAAGTAAAAATCTACTTAATCTAAAGCCTAAATTGCACAAGGCCTTTATTCGTCAAAAGGCTAACCAGGATTAGAAGTCTAATTTGTTTGAGACTGCTTTTGAGTGATCACGGCTGTCATGAGTTGCTTCATACTTATCCAGGTTTTGTCCCAAGAAGTTTGAGCAAGAAAGGTATCCACTTGACCCAGCCAGTTTGAAGTCTGCGAGTCTTGCATGGACTGTTCGATCGCTGCCACAAATCCTTCAACGGTATCAGCCACACGAACTAAACCCAACTCCCCATAGGGACGCACCACATCATGAATCGAAGTCGAAACAACAGGCTTTCCGGCAGCCAGGTATTCTGGAGTTTTGGTCGGGCTGATAAATCGAGTGGACTCGTTGCGGGCAAACGGTAAGAGTGCTACATCCCAGCCTGCAAGATAAGTCGGTAGCTCTGAGTAAACTTTGCTGCCTAGATAATGAATGTTTGAACCAATTGGTAGGCTCTTGGAGTCAATCTTTACCACAGGGCCAATTAAAATTAGCTGCCAATCAGGGCGGGCTGTCGCAATGCCTTCTAAAAGCTCAAGATCCATCCGCTCATCAATTACGCCACAAAATCCCAGTCGAGGATGAGCAATCAGAGCTTGATCTGCGGGATCACTCGTCTCTTTTCTAGCCTGAGCAAAATGGGGGACATCAATACTACTCGGAAAAGCATGAATATTGGAATGTTGTTGCTGCTTGGCTTCATATAAACTCTGTCCGCCCGCAAACACCAGATCAGCGCGATCGAAGAGTTGTTGTTCAAAGGCTTGTAATGCAGGTGATGCACCCTTAAAGGCAGATAGCTGATCCATACAGTCATAAACGATCGCAAGCGACTCTAAATGATCTGTAAAAGACAGCGCCATTGGCGTGTAATACCAGAGAATCGGAGTCTCGATCGCATACTCTGCAAATAACTCATCAATCAGCGATCGCTGCATCGCGGTTAGCATTTCTTGACCAAGACCTTTGGGTAAATGAGGCACGACCACCCAAACACCACAGTCCTGCTGAGTAATTTTAAGTTGCCAAGTACTACCCGACTCATAGATAGGTTCTTCAACAAAAAACACACGGCATTCTTGAACACATCGACTTAAGAGATGCTGCGGTCGTTGATAAACAAAATTCCAACGTAAATGTGAAAAACAAACGAGAGTTTCTAGTTTAGAAGAATCTGTTTTTGAAGCTGAATAACTTGACTGAAAAGACTGTAGTAAGGCTTCTTTAGAAAGCGTTTTTCCTGTTGATACAATACCCTGTAGATCGTTAATAAATGCCCGATCTGACGTTGACATGGACGTTTATCCTTATCGTTTTAGATCACTGATTGAACCCATGATGAAACTATTCTTTTTAAATAGCGTCTACTGAAAGTAAGATACGAAATGAACAGCTACAAACCAAATAGTCAATATAATTTGTTATAATAAATACAGAATAGGCTGTTACAAAAATGGCTTTCTTTTACTGAGATAGCGGTCAAAATAACTCGCAAAGGGGTTAGTTTAATTCCTCAGACAAAGAGAATCAGAAATCTCAATATTCCTCAGCAATTATGCTCATTTTCTACAAAATGTTAAGTTGAATTGCTGCGAAAGGTAACATGTCTAACGAGTTCCTACAGTGGAATGGTGAGCTACCTCTTAAGGAAGAGACGATGAAACTACTTGGAAAGTGTTTGGACGATCGTTGTCCGTCAGATTCTAATGCACTCGCGATGATGAGACAGCTTGAAACAGGCTATCCGCGCCCTCAGCTTCAGCGGGGCAACTGGACGACGCTCAACGGCACCTGGGATTTTGCCTACAATGACGATGAAACCTGGACGACCCCGGCTGATGTCACCGACTGGACACACACGATCGAGGTGCCCTTCTCACCCGAATCAACCCGCAGTGGCATTGGTGATACCGGATTTCACCCTAGCTGCTGGTACAAGCGCGAATTTGATATCACGCGGCGAGGTCGTGAACGAGTCCTACTACATTTTGGCGCAGTAGACTACTCAGCGCGGGTGTGGGTAAATGGTCACTTTGTCGGGTCTCACGAGGGCGGATATACCCCCTTTAGCTTTGATATTACGTCGGTACTACAGGCAGGTGTACAACACATTACTGTCTGGGCCCAAGACGACCCCCATGACCTGGCAAAGCCCAGAGGCAAGCAAGATTGGCAACTCGAACCCCACAGCATCTGGTATCCCCGGACTACTGGAATCTGGCAAACCGTCTGGCTTGAGGCAGTTGCGTCTACTTACCTCGATCGCATTCGCTGGACTCCTGACCTCGAACGCTGGGAAATCGGATTTGAAGGCTCGGTTGCGGGTGAGGTTCTCGACGCATTGCAGCTTCGGGTCAGACTCAGTGTTGACGGGCGATTGTTGGCAAACGATCGCTACGAAATCATTAACCATGACACCCATCGTCGCATTGCGCTCTCTGACCCAGGCATAGACGACTACCGCAACGAATTACTCTGGAGTCCCGAAAAACCAACCTTAATCAATGCTGACATTCAGCTATGGCACGGCGACCAACTGCTTGATGAAGTAAAGTCCTATACGGCGCTACGATCGCTCTCGATTCAACGCGATCGATTGGTGCTCAATGGTCGTCCTTACTATATGCGAATGGTGCTGGATCAGGGCTATTGGGAAGATACCCTGTTGACTCCGCCTTCAGATCAGGCTCTGCGTCTCGATGTCGAACTGACCAAGCAGATGGGCTTTAACGGGGTGCGAAAGCATCAAAAGATTGAAGACCCTCGCTTTTTATATTGGGCTGATGCGTTGGGGCTGCTGGTCTGGGAAGAAATGCCCAGTGCTTATCGGTTTACTGGCAAATCTGTCAAGCGCCTGACCGAAGAATGGACACAGGTGATTGAGCGCGATTTTAGCCATCCCTGCATTGTTGCCTGGGTGCCCTTTAACGAATCGTGGGGAGTGCCCAACCTGGTCGAAACAGAAGCCCATCGTCACTGTGTTCAAGCCCTGTACTATTTAACCAAAACGCTCGATCCGACTCGTCCGGTGATTGGTAACGATGGTTGGGAAAGTACCACAACTGACATTCTGGCGATTCATGACTATGATCAAACGCCTCAGCGGTTAGCCAAACGCTATGAGTCGAGTGCAAAACTGCCAGAGTTATTCGATCGCCAACGCCCCGGTGGTCGCATTCTTACCCTCGATCAGTTTCCTCATGAGGGGCAGCCGATTATGCTCACCGAATTTGGCGGGATCGCCTACACCCCGCCTAAAGCGCTCGAAGCTGACAAAGCTTGGGGATATATTCGATCGAGCAATACGACTGATTTGCAGAATCGCTATGATGCCCTGCTGCATGTGGTCAATCGAGTTGAATTATTTAGTGGGTTTTGCTATACGCAGCTAACCGATACCTTTCAGGAGGCAAATGGGCTGCTGTATATTGATCGCACGCCCAAGATTCCCATTGAAGCGATCGCGGCGGCAACTTTAGGTCAAAATTCTCTGATTGATATGACAGCAGAAGAACGCCGACCTAACATCGTTTAGCGCGCCGCCTCAAGGTCTACCGTCTACACACAAGTTGATTGATCTGTCATTGCCGAGAGGCTTCGCCCCCTAAATCCCCCAGTCTGAGGGACTTTGAGAAAGAAAGGCTTTTAGAATGCGAAGAAACTTCTCAGGGCTTGAAAGTCCCTCACTGGTGGGGGATCTAGGGGGCAGAAGCCGATTCAAACGAAGCAATTAACGGCTGGTGTGTACACGGTAGGCCTCAAGGTAGAGGAACACCTACTCTAAGGGTGAGGTTACAAAAATGGAGATTGTCAATAATTGATCACATGAGGAGAGTTTTACAACGCTGATTTGATGTCAACCTGACGGAATGTTTTGGCTTTGGTGTTAAGCGCTTCTGCCCCCTACTCCCCCATTCTGAGGGACTTTCAGACCAGACTTGCGGGTTTAGAGTCCGTTAGTAGTGGGGAAGTTAGAGAGGCTTTTTGGAGCGGCAAGCGAAGCAAAAAAGTCCCTTAATTT
Organism: Phormidesmis sp. 146-33; assembly: GCF_052939515.1. Lineage (NCBI taxonomy): Bacteria > Bacillati > Cyanobacteriota > Cyanophyceae > Leptolyngbyales > Leptolyngbyaceae > Phormidesmis > Phormidesmis sp. 146-33. The sequence goes on along the minus strand of NZ_JBJPHU010000078.1, from coordinate 4,018 downwards.
GACGTTAATTGAGGCTGTCTCTAGCCGTTTGTCTACATTAATCAGAATGGTTAGCAATCAGAATGGTTAGCACAATCGCACTTCACAACAGTTGTAAAAGTTTTCTCGATCGCTGACAACTCCATTTTTGGATTTAATATTCCATGATTAGCAATCGTCCCATTGCCTTGGTTGTGGGTGTTTTTTCTGTTTTGCAATTTCTGACTGCCTGCACCAACAACACCGCTTCAACGCCCGCCAATAACAACCCATCCGCAGATAACAGTACGCCCGTTGCCCAAAACCAAACGACCACAGACACTTTTAAGGCTGCAAAAGGCTGCAAAAACGTCGGATTATTGCTCCCCGAAACGGACACCTCAACGCGCTGGGAAACCTATGATCGTCCCCTGCTGCAACAGCAAATTACTAAAGAACTGCCGGGTGTTCAGATTCAATACGCCAACGCCAACAATGATGCCGACAATCAGCAAAATCAAGCCGAATCAATGCTGACTCGTGGAGCTTGTATTCTGGTGGTGGGCGCAAAAGATAGTCAAAAAGCAGCCGCGATCGTTCAGTCTGCCAAAAACGCTGGAGTGCCTGTGGTAGGGTACGATCGGTTAATTCAAGATGACGGTCTGGCCTATTACGTCTCGTTTGATAATGTGCGCGTCGGTGAACTGCAAGGACAATACATAATTGACCAGTATCGCAAAGGTGCTTATGGTCTCAAGCGTGGCTCAAATGTAGTTCTGCTCAACGGCTCACAGACCGACAACAATGCGCTGCAATTTCGTCAAGGTGCGCTGAATAAATTAAAGCCGCTGTTTGATAGTAAAGAATTGAATTTGGTCTTTGATCAATATACGCCCAACTGGGATGTCACCAGGGCACAATCGTTGACTGACGGCGTTCTCACTCAGGAAAACAACAACGTCCAGGCGATTTATGCAGCCAGCGATATTCTCTCTACGGGCGCGATCGCAGCCTTACGATCGCAAAATCTCAACGGTAAAGTATTGGTCACCGGACAGGATGCAAATGCTTCTAACATTCAGGCAATCCTCACAGGTGATCAAACGATGACAATCTACAAGCCGATCATTGACATCGCCACCTCAACTGGAAAAGTAGTCGCGGCGTTGAGCAATGGTACCGATCTCAAAGCACTAACAAACGCTGTGACCAAAACAAGCGGAGGAGCCGAAATTCCGTCTGCGTTGTCTAACCCGCAAGTTGTGGACAAATCGAATATCAAAAGTACTGTGATCGCTGATGGATTTCTTAAGGTTGAAGACATTTGTCGAGGACTTCCAGCAGGCGCGGGGGGAGTTTGTCCCTAAGCTGACTTAAGATCATTCAAGAATTCTAGTCGATCGCAATACGATATCTTTGAATTCCCAAAAGTCTTTCCACATCAGGTTTCTGACTTTTTAAGCTACCGTGTACTCGCTTCGTTTCAGGCGGCTTCAGCCCCCTAAATCCCCCATTCTGGGAGACTTTGACCAAGGAAAGAGAAGGGAAAGATTTCCAAAGTCCAAAGTCATGACGACGGCTCAAAGTCCCCCATTTTTGGGGGATTTAGGGGGCGAAGAATCTCAGCAATGACAGATCGATCGACGTGTGTGTACACAGCAGACCTTTTAAGGGGGACTATGAGAAATCTAGCGACTATTCACCGACTAAAATTTTTATTAGCGATCGACTGGATCTACAACTTTAGAGGGCAGATGTAATGCAGCAAAAATTGCATACTTCAACTGTTTCACCCAACTAAAAGATGTACGCCCAAGAATTGTGTAAGCCAGATGGCCGAAAGCTGACCCTGTACAGCCGATCGCCCATCGATCCCAGCATTCAAGCACCGAGTCCGAGTCACGACCCTGTGGTGGCAAATCCTCATCTGCGCTGGCATCCTCTGCGGGGAGAATGGGTGGCTTATGCAAGTCATCGTCAGGGCCGCACCTTTATGCCGCCGCCAGAATACAATCCCTTAGCCGCCACGACAAATCCACAGTTTCCGACTGAGTTGCCCCAGGGAGACTATGATATTGCGGTGTTTGACAATCGGTTTCCGTCGCTGACAATGCAATCCCACAATCCACCTCAGTTAATTGTAGATACGCTACCTGCCAATGGTGCTTGTGAAGTTGTAGTCTTTACCCAAAATCCAAATACAACGTTGGGAAATTTAGAACTCGATCATCTCGATTTACTATTGCAAGTTTGGGGCGATCGTACTCGCATTTTGGGCAGTTATCCTCAAATTCAATATGTCCTTCCGTTTGAAAACAAAGGCGTTGAAGTGGGGGTAACGCTGCATCATCCTCATGGGCAGATCTATGCATATCCCGTTGTGCCTCCGGTTCCGGCTCGAATGTGGGACTGTCAAAAAGTGTATTACCAACAGCATCAAAGCGGACTTCTACAAGACTTAATTCAACAAGAGATTCAAGACAATCAGCGTATTGTCTATCAGGATGATTGGGCGATCGCCTGGGTGCCTGTGTGTGCCCGCTACCCCTATGAAGTTTGGCTTGCTCCAATTGAGTCTGTGTCTACATTGGCAGATATGTCTAAACAACAGCGATCGAGTTTAGCCAGAGCCTTAAAAACTGTGACGCTGAAATATGATGGCTTGTGGAACCGTTCTTTTCCTTATTTGATGGCCTGGTTTCAATCGCCTTTAGATGGAGAAGTCCACCCAGAATTTCATCTACACGCGCAGTTTTATCCCCCTTATCGGACACCCGATCGATTGAAGTATTTGGCGGGGACAGAGCTTGCGGCTGGACTGTTTGCAAACGATGCGCTTCCTGAAGAAAAGGCAAAAGAACTACAGGCGGTCTTAGTTCAATTTTAACGTTGTATCACTTCTTTGTGAGGTTGCCCAAAGGAGCTAAGGGTGCTGATCATTGAACTGACGCTAGTTTTGTTGGCTTGGAACGAAAATTTGTCCAGTTTGTCCGGTTGCTTGATAGTGATCGAGGACTTGCTGGGCGATCGTTTCTCCTTTTCCAGCAGCGACTAATGCAACACAAGCCCCGCCAAATCCGGCTCCTGTCAATCGGGCACCAAACACATCAGGAGTTGTTTGTAATAAATCTACCAGGCTATCTAACGCAGCGACAGAAACCTCGTAATCATCGCGCAAGCTGGCATGAGAAGCATTCATCAACTCTCCAAATTGACTGGCTGAAAGAGTTGTCGATCGCGCTTTGAGAACTCGATCGTTTTCAGTAATCACATGTCGCGATCGCTGGCGGAGTAACTCTGGAAGGTGAGCGATCGCTGACAGGTCGGTGACATCTCGCAACGCTTTCACTCCTAGCTGTTTTGCGGCTTCCTCACATTCGGCGCGGCGTTGATTGTAGCCACTGGTCGCCAACTTGCGAGGCACTCCACTATCGAGAACAATGATTTCGGCACCTGCGGGAAAAGGAAGTAGCTGTCGATCAAGCGATCGCGTATCCAAAAATAGCATGTGTTGCAGGTCTGCCAAACTCGATGCCATTTGATCCATAATGCCGCAAGACACGCCCGCATACTGAATTTCGGCTTGTTGTCCTAGTTGAGCAATCTGAACATCATCGAGATCGAGACCAAGGAGCGATCGCAGCGATCGTAAAGTAGCCACTTCTAAAGCAGCACTGCTGGATAGACCAGACCCGATCGGAACTGAGGAAGTGACGAATACATTCAACGGGGGCACCGAGTAGCCTGCTTTGTTCAACACTTTGAGACAGCCGTAGACATAGCTAGCAAACCCTGTGGGAGTTGGGTCATCAAGACTGACATCAATCTGTTCTTTAAGCTCAGTCGAGTAGACATGGTGGCGATCGTCAGGACTTGAGCCTAGCCAAACAGTTGTCTGTTGAGGAATTGCAGTAGGTAAAACAAATCCGTCATTGTAGTCTGTATGTTCTCCCAATAGATTAACTCGTCCGGGCGCACTTGCCTGAACCTGGGGAGACGCATTAAAAACTTGCTCAAACTTCATGTCGATCGCTCCAACACAACGGGACGCTGCCGCCCC